>NZ_JBGTFY010000211.1:0-37892 GCF_041747015.1 Nostoc sp. | reverse complement strand
TTTTGACCGCATTCTTGCCGGAGAACTGACTCCCACAATTCTTCCACTACCTGGAGACGATGACGCAAAAATAATTCCGACACCGGGTATATATCCGCAGTTTGAGACGAAGAGTATAAAAGGGAACCCATATTCTCTATTTTTGTAAAGCTAATTACTGTTTACTACAATTAGTGCTGAGTCCTGAGTGCTGAGTCCTGAGTGAATTAAGAGGTATTTAGCAATCATGTACTTGGTAAGAGCAAATATCTTTGTAGGTGGTCTTTACAACTGGGCACTCGAAACTCACAACTCAGCACTCGGAACTCAGCACTCTTAAATGCTCACCGGGTTGTTCCTGAGCAAATAATTATTTGGTGTATGTATTTTCATCTGGATTAGTTTCGTGTTCCTCTGGGAAGTCGAGGTTAGGTAGGCGATCGCCTCGAAATAATTCTTCACTGGCTTCCCCTATAGCTTCCAGTGCTTTTACTGTAGCTTTTTCTGTAATCAGGAGCAGTACTATAGACGCTGTACCTATTTGTAAGAGGAAAGACTGAGGAATGCTAAACAGATTAAAATTGGACGCGGGGTTAGGTAAGGGCTGTTGGTTGGTTGCTGGCATTGGTAATTATTGGTTGTGAGAAGATGAGTAAAATAAACGCAAAACTTAATATCAATCCGACTTACAACCCTACAAGACTATCTTTGCCGATTTTGCAAGCTCCGAAGGTAACAAAATTGTTAAAAAAAACCGCCGGAGTGTGATAGACCTATGGTTCTAGTTTACAAGTGCAAGCACTATCTCCCAACAATCGCTGACCGTAAAGTTAATTTCCCATGAAAACAGTACTACCAAATCGCCAGCAATCTTTAGTGCAGTGGGTAAGCCAAGCAACAGGGATTAACACTTTGGGAGTGAAAGTCCGGTTGCGGGGAAATGACCTTCATATTCTTTGCGAAGGTACAGAATGTCCGCAGCGTTGGCATACTTTGTCTGACTTGCTACAAGCACTACAGCAAACAGACTTGGATATCCTCACAAGCAACGAACAACCCTCAATATACCAAGTATTCGTCTACGGCCGCACAAAAGGGGAACACCGCCCCAAATGGTGCCATCGGGTTTACTTGAATCAAATCGATAGGCACATTGAGCAGGTACAGCAAGCCCTGTTAATAGACTCGAAAAAATCAATCCAACCGGGTGGGGCGCTAATTGTCTCTAACGAGAGTTTGGCTCGCCTTGGCAACCCAGAGGCGATCGCTCGCTATCTGGGCGAAACTCTGAGTCTGTTGGGAGTGTCAGTACAGGCAAAGATTAAGCCATATAAGCCAAAGAACTCTCAGCCAGAAGAAACTCGCTTGTGGATATTTTGCCAATCAAGCTATAGCCCTGATGCCTCGTTGCTTGCTGAACCGATAGCGCAGAAGTTGCGTTATCTCAAACTTTCCGGCTACCAAGATGCAGTGATTGTTTCCCAGGTGAGGGGCGAGACTGCGCCTGATTGGCTGCTAAGGGTGGATTTGACCCCACCAGAGGTAATGCTGAAGGAGTGGGCGCGTTGGGGGGATGTGCAAGCGATCGCTCGATTATTAACTGAGGTATTATCAGGGTTAAAAGTTGCTGTCCAAGCTTCTCTGAAAGAATCAACGCTACATATCTTTTGTACCCCAGCTTTTGACCCTCTAGGAATCGCCCCAATCCCAGATCAGGTGGTGTGCTTAGAGGCAATTTTACCCCAGTTAGAAGCGATCGCTCCCCAAGGCATTCTCGCCGCCACCGTATACGGACAAAAAGCAGGCGACAAGCAACCCACTTGGATTGATTGGCTGGCTTTACCCGCTACAAAGCATCCCGTTTTTGCCACATCACCGCTAGAGTTGGCGAATACTGGCGATCAACCAGCGATCATATTTTTACTTGAGCGTTTACTCAATCCTGACTTGGATTGGCGGCTATTGACAGGTGGAATTCGCGTCCTCCTGCTGAACAAAAATGATTTATTGCACATCATGTGTGATGCACCTGTTTGTCCAGGGCGTGAACAAGTAGCAAACAAAATTACCCAGTTTATCCGCCAGTTAAAAATTCCCGGTATTATGGGGATACGTGTCTACGGCCGCCGTGCCGGGAATAAAGAACCTTTTTGGCACTATGGGCTTGATCTTGAGCATCGCCGACGTTTAGTGCCAGAAGCAACCCCAGAATTTGCTGCTACTTCTAAATACGTTAACGATCTGGTAACCTCTGAGAGTGGTGAGCCAATTTTGCGCCCCGACTTGACGACAGAGGAAGTTCAAAGTTTTGTGACAGAAGTAGCGCGAGATTGGATGACAACGGCGAGTGCAACAGCGAAAAAATTACTGTTGAAAAGCCAGCTATTTACCGAAAGCCACCAGTTAGCGGAACATAACCCTAATGTTCAAGGGCTCAAAACTGCTTTGGTTTGGGGAACACTGGGATTATTACTTACCCTCCAAACTGATTGGGTATTGGGTCAAATTATCGCCCACACTACGCCCAGCAATATCTCGCCCCGATCATCTTCTGAGAAAAATCAGAGTCAGAAAACGACATTTTTTACCAACACCTCTAAGACAAAATCGTCTCCAAATCAGAGTTCTGCATTCAATGCTTCTGAATTTACCCAAAATGATGATACCCCGATCAAGAATTTGGCAGCCGCACCACTGAAGGAAAAAGCAACCGCTACCGCTATTCTTTTAGCAGCGCGATCGCAGATGCCAAGCTTCAATGTCAGGCAGTTAGACGAGCAACTAGTACTGTATAAACAGCGTTTGGCTAGCACTGGTAGTCCGCCTGATGTGTTGATTATTGGCTCCTCCCGCGCCCTCAGGGGAATAGATCCAGCAGCACTTTCTAAAGCTTTAGGAACTCAGAGCTATCCAAATATTGACGTGTTTAACTTTGGGATCAACGGTGCTACCGCCCAAGTTGTAGACTTTGTGATTCGCCGGGTACTGGAACCATCAGAACTGCCTAAAATAATTCTTTGGGCAGATGGTGCCCGTGCTTTCAACAGTGGACGCGAGGATATTACCTTTAAATCGATCGCTGCATCAGCTGGTTATAAACAAGCATTCCAAAAAACGCCAACAACTGAAAATAGCAATGATTTGCCCAAAAATACGGTACATTCGGGAACACAAAAGACAAGTGAAGAAAAATCGGAGTTTAGTCCCTATCAAGCTGTCAATCAGTCATTAAATCAAGCTCTGGCATCTGTTTCTGCTACCTATCAAAACCGCGACCAAATTAAAAGTTTACTCCAAAAACAACTGCTTACACTTAGTTCTAATCAGCCAGTTGCATCAGAGAGACAGCTAACAGACGGTACTTCAGATGAGAGTACTTCCCAACAAGCAGTTGACTTTGATGGTTTTCTACCTTTGTCTATTCGCTTCAATCCCGCTAGATACTATCAAAAACATTCTAGAGTTCCCGGAAATTACGACAACGACTATAAATCTTTCCAAGTAGAAGGAGAGCAAGATGCTGCCTTTCAAGAAGTGCTTCAGTTTGCCCAGTCTCAGAAAATTTCCTTAGTGTTTGTCAATATGCCGATGACAGGAGATTATTTAGATCCAGTGCGTAAACAACATGAGCAAGAATTTCAGCAATATATGTTGTATTTGGCTACTAATCCCAACTTTATTTATCGTGATTTGAGCCAACAGTGGATAAAAGCAAATGACTACTTTTCTGACCCTAGTCACCTCAACCGCTTTGGAGCATACGAAGTATCGAAAAAACTGGCTAATGACCCAATGATTCCTTGGCCAGCAAAGTAAGAAATGGGGAGTGGGGGATACAAGGAGAATAACAAATGACAAATGCCCAATGCCCAATGTTCAATGACAAATGACTAAAAAATGAACTTTATATCAATTTTCTATGGGCTGTTCTTGTTGAGTGTATTAGGAATTTACTGGTCTTTAGGACAACAGAAATTGCGATTGTGGACGCTGCTAATTGCCAGTTTGGTTTTCTACGCATCTTTGCATATCCAGTACATACCATTACTCTTAGCATTGACATTTATTAATTTCCGTGTGGGGCTGGAGATTGGGAAAAATACATCACCAGGAAAACATTCTCGTGACTGGCAAATTTCTAATGAAGAGTGGCAATTTGCCCAAGGGGACTGGAATCTTCGTCGTCTAAAACTTTTGTGGCTGGGTATAAGTCTAAATGTTTTACTGTTACTAACTTTTAAGTATCTGACTCCTTTATTCAAGTTTGTTTTTCATGTGCAAACAAACTCATCAGATAGCTCTTTTAAATTGATTGCACCCTTGGGAATTTCATTTTTCACCTTTGAATGCATTGCCTACTTAATAGATGTCTATCGCGGTGCCCCTGCTACTGAGCAGTTTCTCAAATTTGCCACCTACAAACTATTCTTTGCCAAACTGATTTCGGGCCCAATTACGCGCTATCACAACTTAGCGAATCAATTCAATACATTAGACTTCCCCAGTACCGATAGAATAGCTGAGGCGCTGTGGTTGATTGCTAGGGGCGCAGTTAAAAAAGGTATTTTTGCAGACCATCTAGGAATTTTCGTCGATTTATGTTTTGGTAATCTCCAACGCGCCGGTAGTACCGATCTTTGGTTAGGTACATTCGCTTACGGCTTGCAGTTATATCTAGATTTCAACGGTTACGTAGATATTGCCCGTGGTAGTGCTTTACTTTTCGGCTTGGTTTTACCTGAAAATTTCGATTTTCCCTACTTCAGCACCAATATTGCAGAATTTTGGCGGCGCTGGCACATGACTCTAGGAGATTGGCTACGTAACTATGTCTACTTTCCTTTGGGTGGTTCCCGTCGAGGTTTAGTCCGTACCTGCTGGAATTTATTTATTGTGATGTTAATCGCCGGTATCTGGCACGGTGCTGCTTTGGGTTATGTAGTTTGGGGCATATTCCACGGGTTAGCCTTGGCGGTTCATCGACTTACAGATATTATGAGCGATCGCTTTGAAAATTTGGCACAATTCTGGCAAAATCCTCTGGGTATCTTTGTCGCTTGGTTATTGACGCAACTGATGGTTTTTACCTCTTGGATTTGGTTTCGCCTACCTAATCTCCAAGACTCTTCTTTGGTAATTCGGCATCTTTGGGGTTATCCTGCTGACGCCCAGTTTGCTCAAAAGGTCTATGTGGAAGCCTTAAATATGAGCCAATCCCAACTCACTTGGATACTTCTAGCTTTAGCTGCCCTGATGACTATAGTCTATGCCTTCAACCGAATGCTGAAGTTAGAGTTTAACTGGCCTCTTAAGCTTGTCTTCGTCCCCCTATGTTTCTACGCTGTTTGGTTATTAGCTCCTGAAGGTAGTTTGCCCTACATATACTTTGATTTTTAAAATTCCCCAACACTGAAACATTAGACAAAATAGAACTTATTATTTCGTTACAAATCAGCAATAATTAAAGTTTTTCCTACAGGCTAGTTGTAAAGAAGTGTAAATGAAATTAACTAGGCGATCGCATCATTTAAAGTTACAGCTAGTTTGGCGCTGGAATGGCTTAATAAAACCTCAATTTATTATTACTGAATAGTAGAAAAACTTTACATTTCGATGAGATTATTAAAGAATAATGTTACAGAATATTAAGTTACAGATTAGTCAAAGTAAATTCATCTAAACTGTAATTCAACAGGCGAAAATAAATACGCTTGTTCCATTTTTTAATAACATACAGCACTTATAAAACAATGACCACAACCTTACAACGGCGCTCTGACGCTAACGTATGGGATCGCTTTTGCGAGTGGATCACCAGCACCGACAACCGGATCTATATTGGTTGGTTCGGTGTATTGATGATTCCTACCCTGTTAGCTGCTACCACCTGCTTCGTGATTGCCTTCATCGCTGCTCCTCCTGTGGACATCGATGGTATCCGCGAACCAGTTGCAGGTTCTTTGATCTACGGAAACAACATCATCTCTGGTGCAGTTGTTCCTTCTTCCAACGCCATCGGCTTGCACTTCTACCCAATCTGGGAAGCAGCTTCCTTAGATGAGTGGTTGTACAACGGTGGCCCTTACCAATTGGTAGTTTTCCACTTCTTGATCGGTTGCGCTTGCTACCTGGGTCGTCAGTGGGAACTTTCTTACCGCTTAGGTATGCGTCCTTGGATCTGTGTAGCTTACAGTGCGCCTTTGGCTTCCGCTTGTGCAGTATTCTTGATCTACCCAATCGGTCAAGGTTCTTTCTCTGACGGTATGCCTTTGGGTATCTCTGGAACCTTCAACTTCATGATTGTGTTCCAAGCAGAACACAACATCCTGATGCACCCCTTCCATATGTTAGGTGTGGCTGGTGTATTCGGTGGTTCCTTGTTCTCCGCAATGCACGGTTCTCTAGTAACCTCTTCCTTGGTTCGTGAGACAACCGAAAGCGAATCGTTAAACTACGGTTACAAGTTCGGTCAAGAAGAAGAAACTTACAACATCGTTGCAGCTCACGGCTACTTCGGTCGTCTAATCTTCCAATACGCTTCTTTCAACAACAGCCGTTCACTGCACTTCTTCCTCGCAGCATGGCCTGTCGTCGGTATCTGGTTCACCGCTTTGGGTATCAGCACGATGGCATTTAACCTGAACGGTTTCAACTTCAACCAATCCGTGCTTGATTCTCAAGGTCGCGTCATCAGCACTTGGGCAGACGTAATCAACCGCGCTAACTTGGGTATGGAAGTAATGCACGAGCGCAACGCTCACAACTTCCCCCTAGACTTAGCTGCTGGTGAAGTTTCTCCTGTAGCTTTGACTGCTCCTGCTATCAACGGTTAATACTTCGTATTAGCTAAATAAAAAGTGCCCTCTAGAAATGGGGGGCGCTTTTTTGTTGTAACTAATCTTAAAACACAATACTTTTCGGTTTAGCGTCAAAGTACATAATATTAAATTATTCTTGAGGATAAAGCTTTGGCCACTTCAAAACATTATTGATTATCTACAGCTAAACAATTTAATAATAAATCAGCATAAAATACCGAAAGTATTGGGATGGTGCGTTAGCCAAAAACCTAAGGCACCCTACATTACGAATTACGAATTAAATGAGCTATGCGTTTTAACACTTTGACAACAGTATGTAGATCATCGCCACGATTTAGTGACAGTGTGTAAGATAATGCATATCTAGGTGTACCCTGTTTCGTCAACTTAATAAATTGAAATTCCCGACCATTGATTACAAAACCATAGGTAGGTTTATCATTACCAGCATTAGCCAACATATAAGCTAATGCTTGAGGAATTGCTACCTCTAAAGAATATTCTGCTCGTTTTGCCTCAATAACCAGAACCCAAAATGGAGGATGGAACGCCAAGATGTCAATACGTCCTCTAATAATCGTGCCTTCGTCTTCAGAAGAGATTTTTACCTCTTGTTCTGAGGCGATGTAGAAAGGCGGTTGATAGAAACCTGCTAGACGTAATAGTGGAGATAGCACCACCATTTTAACTACAGGTTCCAAAATAGGATATTTCGATAGATGCAAATATTCTGTCTTGACTTCGTTAAGAGATTGCTTTTCTAAGTCAGTCAACTCAGGTAAATCATCCTGCCATTCTGAAAAAAAATGTTCGTTGTCTGCAAGTTGTAGACCAAATTCATCAATAAGTTGGGCTAGGGTGATATCTTTTCCTTGAAGGAGTTGAACCATTTGTTAAACCTTTTAGTTAATTATTGTTCCGCTAGGCGATCGCTCGAACCCATAACATAATACTAATAGGCGCTCCAATTAGAATAGCAGCGATCGCCCAGCCTCTTTGATGGGCTTTGAATTGTTCAATACTGCGCCACCGTCTACTTTTCCAAGTTTCTGCAATCCTGTACTTAGCGTAAAATTTGGTCAATCATCCGGTTGGCTTGGGAACCATAACCACCCCCAAATAAATTGAAGTGATTCAAAATGTGATACAGGTTATAGAGCGTTTTTCTCTGCTCATAGCCTGTATCTAAAGGAAACACTTCGTTGTAGCCCTTGTAAAATGCTGCTGGGAAGCCACCAAACAATTCTGTCATGGCGATATCAACTTCGCGATCGCCAAAATAAGTTGCTGGATCAAATATCACTGGTTCTCCTGACATAGTACACCCAGCATTTCCGCCCCATAAATCGCCATGTACTAAAGAAGGTTGCACTTGATGATCTGCCAATAGTTCAGGGATAGTTGCTAATACCTTGTCTTGTTCAGGAAAATTACCCCCTCGTCGTCTTGCTAACTGAAATTGATAACCCAAGCGATATTTAACATAAAATTCTGTCCAGTCTGCTGTCCAAGTATTGATTTGCGGCGTAGAACCAATAGTATTGTTAATTTTCCAACCAAAATCTTGACTGCTGCTAGGTTTATGCATCGCTGCCAACTTGCGCCCCATTTCTTCCCATAAATTGCTGTTACCGCTACCAAGTTCTAACCACTCCAAAACTATGTAGCTAGAATTACCAGCCACACCCCAGCAAATAGGTTTTGGAAGGCGAATACTAGCTGTTGCTAGCATTTCCTCTAAACCCAACGCCTCAGCCTCAAACATGGCAACTTGGGATGCAAGGTTTTGCTTAACGAAGTAAGTAATTTCACCATTGGAAACAGCATAACCTTGGTTGATACACCCGCCACCAACTGATCGCCGCTGCTGACTCTGAAATTTTTCACCAGTCACCTGGCTAATATGCGCGTCGATTTCAGTCCACATCATACAATTTTAAATTTTAGATTAGTAACTGGGCATTGGGTACTGGTTATTAATCATCTTCCCAATGCCCTATTTTTAATTTACGGCTTGAGAACAACTACACCATAAGCATCTGGGCAAAGATATTCTTTGGCTACTTGCATCAAGTCAGTTGCATTTTGGCTCTGAATACTAGCTGGGTAGTTAAATGCGGGTTCTAAATCTCCCACTAAAGATTGATAATAACCATACAACCCAGCGCGATCGCTTGGTGTTTCGTTGCCAAAAATAAATCTGTTCGCTACTCGCCGCCGTACACGAGCAATTTCTGATTCTGTGACTAACTCTGTTTGGAGTTTGCCAATGTGTTGAGCGATCGCATCCTCTACTTTAGCTAAATTTTCCACTGCACATTTAGCTGAAATATAAAATGTTCCTTGCAGCTGATTGCTCATGTTGCTTACTGAAATTGAGGAAACCAATCCCCGTTCTTCTCGTAAATCTCGCACCAACCTTGATGTCCGTCCGTGTCCCAAAATTCCTGCTAAAACATCCAATCCATAGGTGCGTTCTAGCTGGGTCATTCCTGGAACCCGCCAAACCATAACTAGTCTAGCTTGTTGCAGACTTTCATCTATAAATTCTCGACGGACAATTTCTGTAAATGGAGATTCAGGATTAAGTGGGGAATGGGGAGTTGGCTTGCCGTGAGCGTAGCCGAACGGGAGTCGGGAGTCGGGAGTGACTTTTGTAAATCCTTCAGCAATAATTGCAATTAATTCTTCCACGGGCAAATTGCCCACAGCCACAGCAGTAATTGACTGAGGTTGATACCAACTAGTATGAAAATCCCGCATCTGCTGGGGTTTAAGTTCAGCAATCACTGATTCTGGCCCCAATACCGGACGGCGATAGGGTAGCTCATCAAAGGCTGTCTCCATCGCTCGCCTAAATGTACGTCGCTGGGGATTATCCTCTGAACGCCTAATTTCTTCTAACACTACTAATCGCTCACGTTCAAAGGCATCGTCAGGAATACTCGCATTAAATACTACATCTATTTGTAATGGGGCAAGCTCGGCAAAATCTTTAGGGGCAGTGGTTATATAGTAATGAGTATAGTCTTGGCTAGTAGCGGCATTGGTAACAGCACCTCGCTCTTCAATTCGGCGTTCAAACTCGCCGCTAGCAAGTCGTTCTGTTCCCTTAAAAATCATATGCTCTAAAAAGTGAGCCATACCGTTAATGGCATCAGATTCGACAGATGAGCCAACTTTAATCCACAAGCTGAGATTTACGGCTTCAACTGGCATCTGCTCCGCGATGATTGTCAAACCATTGGGCAACTGATGCAAGTTTGGGGCATTAAGACGAGTAAGTTTGTCCAGAGTAGAGGTCATTGCTACTTGTATGTGAGGAGCTACGTTACTCCTTTATCTTATCCACGACTTCAAATAAGCACCCCATTACTTAACTCTTAAGAATGGAAACCTGACTAAGCTGATCTAACACGAAGAAGCTAGCGACGAAATACGTGCAGTATATGACGACATTCGCGCCACACATCAGAATAACTGTATCAATAACTTCTGGAAATCTATAGAAGAATTCAGAATCAATCATATCATGTCCGCCAGATTACCCATAATAAAAGAACCCCTCCCCGCAAGCGGCTACCGTGTACACACAAATCTTTTAGAGTTACTGCATAACGTCGGGTAAGTTATTTTTTGCGAGTCGATACAACAAAGATGCGAGTCGATACAACTAAGATGCGAGTCGATACAACTAAGATGCGAGTCGATACAACAAAGATGTAAGTCGATACAACAAAGATGCGAGTCGATACAACAAAGATGCGAGTCGATGCAACAAAGATGCGAGTCGATGCAACAAAGATGCGATTCAAAAAAACTTGTGTGTACACCGTAGCCGCCTGCGGGGAGGGGAGACAAAGCACAGCTTTGGCGGGGTGGGGTTCTCCCGATTTAATAAGTAATCAAGCGGACATGATATAACCCTTTAATTCCTATATTTTGAAAATGTCTTTGCTCGCTTTCTGTTTGAGCTAAGGGTAAGTAGTCGCCAGAATACAAACGCACCTTCAGCAGTGCTGGATAGGTTTATTGTTAAGCTGAGATTGCAGTGATCTCCAACAACGCTGGATTAATTGCGTAGGCGTAGCCCGTCGTAGACACCGCTACCCCCATAGATTAACAGGCAAAATATAGTATAGGGCGACAATGCAGAAACTCCTTTTTAATGACAGAGATAGCTTTAAAGCGCAGGCCCTATTCCTTGGTAAAGAGATTAACCTACAAACATTGGAGAATTACGTTTGCTTGGCGGCTATGCCAGTAATGGTTACAGTCGGTGAACACGGCTGTGCGGTACTGTTGGGCTATGGTGCAATTGTGCTGTTTAACTTTGAGCCTGGGGAAAAGGTAGCCTTTTTGACCAAACTATCCTCTCAAGTTAGTGACTCTTTTGCGAACCCGGAAACAGAAGAAGTAGAAGTTCATCTTAACGTTGCGGAGACTGAGCGAGTTAAGGAAGGAAAAATTTTGCTGCATGAATTTAGTCTAGAACGCTTGCAGATAGTGGCTGATATTCTCGCTAAGAGTGTTGTGCTGTCTCATTATGAAACTAGTTTAGCGGCTGTATTTGATCAAATTGAACCCTTTGCAGCTAGTCTCCAGCGTCAAAACAGGAGTAGGCGCAAGAGTCGGGAATTACTGCGTCAACTTGGGACTACCCTGTTAGTTCAACATAAAATTGTGGGTCGAGTAGAAATTATCGATAAACCGGAGTTGCTTTGGGATTCCCCACAGCTAGAAAACTTATATCTGCGTTTGGAGGATGAATACGAAATCCGGGAGCGTCACAACGCTCTGGAACGTAAACTAGAGCTAATTTCCCGAACCGCACAAACGGTGCTGGAGTTTATGCAGCATAGCAGTAGTGAGCGAGTAGAGTGGTATGTGGTGATTCTGATTGTGGTGGAGATTCTGCTGTCACTGTACGATATCATTTTCAAAGGCTAACGCTAAACTTGGAGATATTGAAGAAGAATTCAGGAGTCAGAATGGGCTAATCGCCCCGCTATCGCTAACAGGAGTCAGAATTCAGGAGCGGAGCCGGAGGCGGATCGCCTCTGGTCAGAATCAAGACGCTTACGGACTCAGTACAGCTGCGCTATCTGCTAGTACTTCTCTGCGAGAGGCTGCGCCCTAAGCGTAGCTATGCCGCAGGCTTTACGGCAAGCTCAGTAACCATCACACAGAATTCAATTCTGTTAGCGGATAGCTAAGGTTTAGCCCATTCTGGCTCCTGACTCCTGAATTCTGTTTTGTTAAACAACTGCGGGCTTTGAGCAACAGCCTTGAATCGGGCGATCGCTCATCCTATACTGTACCTTTACCGACGGTCTTTTTAGATGAAATTTCGCTCAAATAGCGGTCTATGATTATTCTGTTAATGGGTGTATCTGGTTCCGGCAAAACTACTATTGGGCTATTGCTAGCGGATTCATTAAACTGGGAATTTAGGGACGCTGATGCTTTCCACTCACCAGAAAATATTGATAAAATGCACCACGGTATTCCCTTAAACGATTTGGATAGAATGCCGTGGTTGTTAGCTTTGCAAACAGCGATCGCTCAGTGGCTACAAGAAGATAAAAATGTCGTGTTAGCGTGTTCGGCATTAAAAGATAGCTATCGCCAATTTCTTGTATTGGATAGCGATCGCTATCGGATCAAAATAGTTTACCTCAAGAGTTCTTTTGAGATCATTCAAAAGCGGTTGCAGGAGCGCCATAATCACTTTATGAGCGAAAAACTTCTTAAAAGCCAATTTGATGCTCTTGAAGAGCCAGATAATGCTACATCTATAGATATTTCCGAGCCGCCTCAAGTAATTGTGCAAAACATTAAAACGGCTTTAGGAATTTAGACAAGTTAAATTATGCCAGAGCAGTTTCCGATCATTGACGTTCCCCCGGAAATGCTGCGTTGAATTTACCCATCAACTGGACACCGCCAAAGGGAATTAGTCAAGCAATGGAGATTTTTATCGGGTATTTACTCTTAGATGCTTGGATCGGGAACAGTGATCGACACCATGAAAATTGGGCATTCATAAGTTTGGAAAAGAAAATTTATTTAGCACCAACTTATGATCACGCCTCCAGGATGGGTCGGGAACTGTCTGATGAAAAACGATACTTAAAGCTTAATAACAAATCTGTCACAAGGTATGCCGAAAAATGTAGTTCCTTGATTTATTCTAGTTTTGGTGATAAAAAACGCCTCAAGACTTTTGATGTGTTTCGTGAAGCACAACAGTATTATGCAAATTCAGCCGCCAGTGTATGGTTGAATAATCTAGCAAGGGTGTCAAGCAATGATACGTTAGAGCTTTTTAAACAGATTCCGTCTAATCGTATATCGCAAACAGCAATTTAATTTGCACAGAAGATCATCACATCGTCGGTTATTGCCCTCAATATATTGTGGATGATGTTTTTAAACTCAAGAACAAAAATCCCGAATTTCTAAAAGTAGAAGTTGAGCGCGTTAACCCAGTACCGACACCTCTCCAACTACGTTTATTGTGCAATATGACCGCAGAATGGCATGAAGATTTTCGTCCATTTTCTAGCCAGGAATATCAGCCTTTATTAGCTGATATCCCAGTAGCTTATGCTAGTTTATAGAGTTGATGTGCAGCTAGAAAAGCTTCGACTTCAGCAGCAGTAGGTTGAGAAGCGATCGCACCTGGTTTAATGGTAGTCAGCGCTCCAACAGCACTGGCATAGGTGACAATACGTTTTGCTGTTTCTGCATCCCGCAAGCTGTGGATACCGTGCTGACTCAATTGATGGATGAATCCTGCCAAAAAGCTATCACCTGCACCAGTTGTATCAACTACAGGGATAGAAAACGCAGGTAATTTGCCTTCGTTTTCACCCAAACAATAGGCGCAACCGTTTTCCCCATCTGTCACCAGTACTCCCTCAATTGAAGCTAGACGGTAAGTAATGGCTCCGGGATCTGCGGTTTCAAATAGCCATTCAGCTTCTTCTTTGGCAAGTTTGAGAAAATCGACTCGCTTAAATAATTCTGAAATTTTTTGATGAGCGATGTTTGAATCTTCCCAAAATACAGGACGCCAGTTGACATCTAACACAATCTTCAAATCATAATGTTCTGCTAACTCTAGGGCGCGGTGAATTGCCTCTTCACTTTCAGGATAAGCTAACTCCAAAGTACCCAAAACTAAAAAATCTGCCTCTTGAAACAGCCAACTTGGCAATTGTTTGGCTTGCAGGCGAGTATCGGCAAATTCAGAGGTATCATGTTGACCAAATCCGGCGAAGGTGCGATCGCCAGCTAGATCCCGTGTAACATAAACTTGTCGTGTTGGTGCTGTGGGATGGCGTTGTACTCCCGTCATCTCTACACCTACATCCTGTAATAGCTGCACCAGTGCATTTCCTGGTTCATCTTCGCCAACGGCTCCGATAAATCCTGCTGGCGTTCCCAGCTTAACTAAAGCACAACCTACGTTAGCTGGTGCCCCTCCTGGATAGGGAGTCCAGGATTTTACTTCTTCCAGCTTTAGTCCCAATTGATCGGCTAAACAATCAAACAAAACTTCACCAAGGCATAAAACACGGGGATTGCTCATCTCATTTTTAGATTTAATCGAAATCTAACAGATTTCGGGTTTATATTTCTGTCAACTTGAAATCGAAAGAAAATATTGACAATCCTATTACTGTTAATACTTGAAACCCCTACCAACAAAAGAATCCTCTAGAATTAGAAAGAGCGATTGAGTACATATACCAAGAGAGGATAGAAATAGTCATGGCTGGTGGCAAGTCTGGGACCCCCGTTAGTCTGTCAGACAGAGAACTGCAAATTATCGATTTAGTGGCCACTGGCTTAACTAACCAAGAAATTGCAGGAAAACTGGAAATTAGCAAGCGTACAGTTGATAACCATATCAGTAACATTCTCACCAAAACTGAGACAGAAAATCGAGTAGCTCTTGTCCGCTGGGCTTTACAGTGGGGCAAAGTCTGTTTGAATGATGTCAATTGCTGTCTTCTGCCTAACCAGATCGAATAACAATTTATAGCTACACGATTGATCTGGTCTAGGATGTTGACAAGCCAATTTTGAGGTTTACTGATTGTTCCCCTCCTCACGCCTTAGTTTTCAGTGTGAACACTCTACCGAAAGTTCCGAGTCCTTTACTCAGTTGGAGTTTATGTTAGTGGAGCCAGCTGACCCTTGGACTCGGAAACTATAAAGATTAGAATTCCTTTCTAAATTCCACACAAGAGATGTAGCAATACGGTTCGGTTAACGTGTTCATTCCTCGGAGATCCCCCCAACCCCCCTTAAAAAGGGGGGCTTATAACTCTCTTTTACCCCCTTAAAAAGGGGGTCGCCGCAGGCGGAGGGATCTTAACCGAACCGTATTGAGAGATGTAGGACTTACGCATCAGCAACAAAAAATTAAGGGTTTGGGTAGAAGAGCAGAGGAGAATAAACAATGCCCAATGCCCAAACTCAAAAATTATCCCCAAAAATTAGCAACAATTCAGTGGTGCAAGCGCTACATTTAAAAGAAATCTATTTTGCTCCATCGCCTTGGGGAGCAGTGTTCAAATGAATACTTCTGCTTCTTTTCAAAGTGGCTCGTCTCCCTTTGAATTTTTTAAATTTGATCCTATGACACCTGTATGTGAGAAAGTTTCAGCCCCAGAATACCGAACCTTAGACTTTCCACAACCTACACAAGACGCTGACTTACTCAGACAGCTATCGTTTATTCCAGGATTGAAAGAAATTTTGATGATACGGCAGGTTCACGCTTTAGAACACGCTACTGTTTGGGTTCTTAGCGAATCAAAAAGAGCCTATACTCCCCCAGGAAAATCGGCTAACGTTCAATTGGATAACGAATTATTAAGCGGTTTGTCTACCGAGCAGGGATTTTATCTTTATGGTGAAGTGAATATTAGTGATTTGCGGCGGGCGATCGCACTTGCCCAACATCGCCTTACTAGTGGAGAATGGGATTTAGCTGTACATCCTCGTTGCGGCACAAATTTATCAGTAGCAATGCTCTTAACGGCTGGATTAGCTATGGGCGTACATTTCTTGCTACCATTCCGACCAATGGAGCAACTTATAGGTTTGGGTTTGGCGGCGACGACAGCCGCAGAACTCGCACCTGATTTAGGTTCTATGGCACAACGTTATTTAACAACTGCGATTCCTTTTAACCTAGCAGTTGAAAATATTACGCACACACGCGACGTTTGGGGAAAGCAGGCACATTTTGTAAAGGTAAACTGGCGAGAATAAAAAGTGAAAAGTAAAGGAACCCATCATGCATTTTGAAACCAGTATCACCCTTAAAGAAGTGCTTCGTGACCAGCACCGACCAGGCTTTCCCGAACCGTTCCATAAAGTTGTGTTCAAGGTAGAATCTGATGGAATAGATTCCTTAGAGATTGGGCTATGGGTACATCGCTCCTATCCAGACAACGAGATCATCAAGGTTGGACGTTCGTTTCTTGCTGGACGCCTCGCGGATATGACAACGGTTGCGTCAGAAAGTGCATACACGCCATCAGAGGTTGATAATCTCTGGCAAACGGTGAAGCCGATCTAAGTGCTTTTTGTTTCCTCATTCCTAGTGCATTAAATGTAAGTTCGGCAGAGCGAAGCGAAACTTAACAATCATAGGAATATTGGGTTTCATATTTCAACTCAATCTACAAAGTTTATTGCACTAATTTAAAGTAGACAAGCTACTACAAATTTAAGATTTACTTGATAAATCAGTTCTTAGAGAATTGTGTAATGAGAAAGCTTTACTTTTTAGTCCCCGGTACAGATGGCAAATTTGCTTGTGGTGGGCTTTGGGCAGAATTAAAAACACTTAATCTGGTGCAGCAGATATGTAGTGCTGATGTTGTAACTTACCGTCAACGAGAAACAGGTAAGCTTTTCATTGATGATTTGCTAAAAGAGAAAAATTTAAATGAGGTAATTTTTGTCATTAGTTGGGGATTTGATGTAGCTCAACTCGTTGCTAAACTTCAACAATACAATGTTGTTTACCATGCACATAGTGCAGGTTATTCATTCAGGCTACCTGCAAGTATTCCGATCATCACTGTTAGCCGCTATACAATGGGATTTTGGGGAGAGAAATCACCCAATTCTCTGATTTATTATTTGCCCAATCAAATTTCTGATGAGTTTCAAAATTTGGGTTTTGAGCGGGATATTGATGTTTTAGTTCAGACTCGAAAATCTTCTGAGTATTTAATCAAAGAATTGATTCCAGCGTTGCAAAAACGTTGTAAAGTATTAGTTGTTAATTCCTATGTAGAGGATTTACCTGGACTATTTAACCGAGCTAAAGTTTACCTTTATGATTCGGCTGAGTATTGGGCACAACAGGGTGTTAGTGAAGGATTTGGTCTGCAACCAATGGAAGCTCTGGCGTGTGGTTGCCAAGTATTTTCTAGTGTCAATGGTGGACTGGCTGATTACTTAGATCCTGGATTTAATTGTTATAAAATTGCTGGATATTCCCAAGAATATGATGTCCAACGTATTCTCAAGGTCATTGAATCTTCAGTAGCGTTTAGCTTGTCTGAAGAGTTTTTAGCTGAGTATCGGACTGAGAATATTATTAAGCGCTTTCAAGTTATTCTAGATGAGTTAAATGAATTTTTTGATCACAAAATACAGCAGCCATCTAATATTAAGAGTTTGACGAGAATACGTATGGCAAAATTACTCGCCCAGAAGATATACGGTAAGGTGAGGAAGAAATATTTTAAGTCTAAATAAACGTAGACGCGTAGCGGCTTGCCGCAGGCTACCGCAGAGAACACAGAGAAAAGAGAGGAAATTGGATGAGTCGGCGGTTATTAGTTACGGGGGGTGCGGGGTTTATTGGAGCGAATTTTGTGCATCATTGGTGTCAAGTTTATCCAGATGATCGGGTGGTGGTGTTAGACGCTCTTACCTACGCGGGGAATCGTCTGAATTTGGCGCCCTTTGAGGGAAGAGAGAATTTTCGGTTTGTCCACGGGGATATTTGCGATCGCACTATTATAGATCAGTTACTAGCAACGGAAAATATTGATGCGATCGCACACTTTGCTGCTGAATCTCATGTTGATCGTTCGATTCTTGGTCCGGCTGCTTTTGTACAAACAAATGTGGTAGGAACTTTCACTCTACTAGAAGCTTTTCGGCAACATTGGCAGACAAAAGCACAGCCATCTGATTATCGTTTCTTACACGTTTCTACTGATGAAGTTTACGGTAGTTTAGACGCAAGTGAAGCAGCTTTTTCTGAAACTACACCCTACGCTCCTAATAGTCCCTATTCAGCTTCAAAAGCTGGTAGTGATCATTTAGTGCGTGCTTATTATCATACTTATAAACTTCCCACAATTATCACAAATTGCTCTAATAATTATGGGCCTTATCAGTTTCCCGAAAAGTTAATTCCCCTAATGTGTATCAACGCTTTGATAGGGAAACCATTACCTATTTATGGCGATGGTAAAAATGTGCGCGATTGGCTTTATGTGGGTGATCATTGTCTTGCTTTAGATGTAGTAATTAATCATGGTCAACCAGGGGAAACATACAATATTGGTGGTAACAATGAGGTAGAAAATATTAACCTCGTGCAACTTTTGTGTCAGATGATGGATGAATTAGCACCTGATTTACCAGTACATCCAGCAAAGCAGTTAATTACTTTTGTCAAAGATAGACAGGGACATGATCGGAGATATGCAATTAATGCGAACAAAATTAAAACTCAGCTTGGTTGGACGCCTTCAGTAACAATTGCTGAGGGTTTACGTTTAACTGTTGAATGGTATCTCAATCATCGTGATTGGTGGGAACCTCTGCTGTCTACAGAATATCAAGCTTACTATCGCAAAAATTATCTGTAGAGTGTCCAGCCACGGACTTCTAATTCCCGATGTTTTCCTAGTTTTCCTGATGTGATTCACTCTGTCGATGGTTTAGTCATTTCTCTGATTGTCTGATACCTGGAAAGTAGACGACCCACAATATTTATTCAAAAAGTTTCCTATTCATCCAGGAATTAAGATCGTCCCTATCTATTTTCCCTAGTTATGTATCGATCTCTGTAAACTCTTTTCAGAGCATCTTTTGTTAATAAACTACTGGTTACAAGGATTCGCTTACTTGCCCCATGTTCATTACGAATTTCGAGGATTGGGAAATTCGGCGTTGCATATTTGCAGGATAATTTATCTGACACAAATATGCAACGCCAATCGTACTAATAGCTGTTACTGCACACAGTTAGGATTGCTATCAGGTGTAGCATCAGGGTAGAAAGTGCGGATACCGCCCTCTCTTCTCACAAACACTGTTTGAAAAGTTCTACCTTCATCAGTTACAGTCCAGTGACAAACAGTGTTAGTAGAACTGGTATTGGGATTATTCTTATAGGCTAAAGCTGCTATTGAGAGAATTTCTTCAGCACTAAGAGTATAAGCATAACCTTTGATAGTAGACTGAGCAGTACTATTGCCTACTTTCATCTTAACGCCCATCGTGTAAACAGTGTTGGGATTCACTTCCTCCCTAGATGTATTATTACTTAGTCGTCCAGCCAAACCCTTTTCTTGAAGTTCTACATAACGACCGACAAAGTGCAATCCACCTATGGAACCTCCTGCAACTGGTTCCCCACAGAAAATATGTTCAAAACCATCAACGTTAAACCAGACGTTAGTCAAGTCAGCTAAGAAATCTGCATTAGAAGTGCGGCCTGGAATCAGATATCCTCCCACATATTGTTGGATACTTGCCAAAACAGTAGGATTGCTATTCATCATCGTCTGGAAGTTAGACGGACTGACAACTGTACCAGGTTGTCCGCAAAGATCAGTCACTGCTGTGTCAAAGTTATTCAACGTTGGGATCGGGGGAGTAACATCAGCTGGGCTACCGTATGCTAGTCCCGATACAGGATTGTTGATATTGTCAAAGAATGGCACAGAACCAGCAGGTAGAGAAGGAGAACTCGAAGAACCATAATCGGTAATCACAATATCGTCGATGTTAGTTCTATTGGAAGTTCCATCGGTTTTGCCGACTTCACAGCGAACTATGCCAGAGATATTAGGTGTGAAAGTCGCTGTTTGGAGTACTTTTGAGCTTGTAGTTACGGGTGAACCTACAGGTGTCCATGAAGTGCCGCTATTAGTCGAACACAACAATCTCCAAGTTGTATTAAGGTCATTACCATACTTGGCGTGTTTAATGGTAACTGTGCCCGCGCCTGTAGTGCGATCAAATCTCATTGTTACCTTGCCGTTGTTGCGAATCCGTACAGATTGCGCCCCGTTTTTGACATCGCTTGGAGTATTGCCAATTAACGACTCATTCAAATTCCAAGTACCTGAACTGAAGGTAACATCAGCCGCAGCATAAGCTGCTTTTTGACCAGACTCAAACCCTTCTGAAATTGTGGCGCCAATTGCTCGGAAAACATAAAAGGAAAGCAGGAAGACTGCTCCTCCTGCTATTTTCAAAGGTAAAGCTAATTTAGGCATACTGCTTAATTTAGAATTAGATGATTTGGCAAAATACTAAGTTTAAACTAGATTGGTTAATTAAGGATTAACTACTTATTAAGAATATAAAATAGTGCGATGTCTACGATGGTCACTGAGCAGCGCCGTTCGCGTAGCGTCTCGCAGAGAAGTGCAGCCTTTCGTAGAGAAGTGGGGGCTGCGCCTAGCACAACTTCTTAATATAAAATATTTTCTGTCAATAGCTAGGCGTTAATGCAATTATTTTAGAGATTGTTAAGAATAAAATGCTCTTGTTAAAATGATGCGATCGCAATAACTGTAAATATTTTTGTTTATCTACTTAATGAGCCTCTGAACTCCGTAATTTAGGCGACCCCCTTAAAAAAGGGTAAATGCTGAAATAACCCGGCTTTTTAACGAGGTTGGGGGGATCTGTAATACAACCACTAGCTAACAATTGCCTTCTCACTTCCCTCAAAAAATTTGTAGTATACCCTTGACATTATGTCGAAACTATACTACAAATGTAGTATAGAGATAAAAGCATCGGCATCATTCAAACTTGGGTCTGTAGCTCTAACGGTAGAGATCCCGGATATCACTTGTGCCCTAACAGAAAAAGCTTACATACTTGCTCAAAGGTAGAGCGATCATCTCTTAAATGATAAGTGCAGGTTCAATTCCTGCGGTGTTACCACAGCTTTTTCAACTTGCACGAGGTGTGAGTGAAACTCTCACAGGGAGGGTATCGGTTCAATCCCGATCAGATCCACTAGTATAATTCGTAATTCGTAATTAAAACAAGAGGTGATTGCAATGGTTCATATTCGATTTGAAGGACGTTCTGTTGATGTTCCAAAAACACAATTGGGAATTGTCGGAGGCATGAATGATCTGGCAGTGAAAGAGCGCGTTGCTCGGCATTTAGATGTGAATTGCGATCGCCTTTGTACTTACATAGTTGATCGCCGTCCTAGCGGTGACTTGATTATCCGTCCCGAAGCTGTTTATGGTTAAAGTACTTAAAAGTTTAACACAGCAACTTTGTAGCATTTAAAATTCTCACTTCGTGCCCTAACTGGAGAAGCTTACATACTAGCCAAATGGTACAGGCACTTGACTTAAGATCAAGCGATTACGGGTTCAAATCCCGTGTGTGAATCAACAGCTTTTTCGACTTGCATGAGGTGATCTTATTTCATTTAAACGTGGAGGTGAGAACGATGAATAAGATTAATTCTTTCAACATTGAGCCTGAAGATTACAATGATTTCTGCTTTTGAACCATCGAGTAAACGTCGTCGTGGCTACCCATCTGAAACAGCCGTTAAACGTGGCACTCGCATTGTTCATAATGACAAGGAACTACAAGAAAAGCTGGGTAACAATGACCTTTGTCCTTGTGGTTGCGGTCGCTGCTTTCAAAAAGTGCTGTCGCAATAGCGGCAGATATGATGGCAGCTTACGCAGCTACTACTTTTAGGGAGTAGTGCCAACGATTTCGATACCTGACATCAAAACTGGCAGTTGTTGCCGCGCCCCGATCGCGGAAGCTTACATAACTCTGCAAAAGTTGTACACAATGCTTCCCCAACTTGCGCGGTGACTTTATCACCTCGCGTGCAACATCTGCCTCCTCATCCATCAAAATTAGAGGAGGTTCCCATGAACACCGCAGAACGTGACCTGCGTCTGGAAATACTCAACAGTTTGCTAACAAGTCCTCACCGCAAGCTTGAGCAAGTTACAGAAATTCATCAGTTAATTGTTGAACTCGATCCCATTTTCTACGGACACTTGGCAGTTTGGTATCAGCATCATGGTGATGTCCGCGACCACAAGGAAGTGTTTGTTGCTCACTTGTTAACCAGCAATTTGACTGAACACCGAGATGCTGGATTTGTGATGCTGCAAGAGTTTCCACCTTATCAGGTCGCTCGTGTGGTGGACTTCATGAAGCAGCACCAGAATAAAATGCCTCGTTCGGCTCGGACTGCGGTGCGGTCTTACCTGAAGGTACGGGAGAGCAATCCGGCTCTGTTCGATCGCGCTGCGCTGCGGGGTCGTAAGGCAATGAAGCACTTGTATGCTTCGCTGCACATCAAGCCAAATGAGCGGGCAAATGCAATTCTGTTCCGCGATACTCCTCCAGAGGGTTCGTTAGCAGATATGCTGAAGCAGCTTGCTAAGGCAGAAAGTGCCGCAGAACAGGCACGGCTAATTGTAGAGTTCAAGATTCCCTACACGATCGCAGTTGGTGCAATCAAGCAACTTACGCCAGTTGTGCTGGTGGCGTTAATTAACAGCATGACTCCCCAAGAAGCGATCAATAATCTCAAGTCTCTCCAGACTAGAGGTGCAATGGATCACCCAGAAGTCAAGAAGCTGATTGATTCCAAGTTGGAGTCAGCATCTAAGAGTGGGCGTGTCTCAGCATTCAAAGCACAGATTGCCACAGACGCCGCAGATTTTGACGCAGACACCGTTGCCCGACTGGAAAAGGTGACTAACGAGCAAGTGAAGCGGCGCGGTATGATCGCTCGTCCAACTGCTTTATTGGTAGACAAGTCTGGTTCAATGGAAAATGCGATCGCGATCGGTAAGCAACTCGCTGCCTTAATTTCTGGTATCACTCAGGCAGAACTGTTTGTCTACGCCTTCGACACCATTCCTTACGCTATTACAGCAAAGGGCAAGGAGTTGACCGACTGGGAGCGTGCCTTCCAGCACATCAATGCAGGCGGTGGAACTAGTATCGGCTGTGCATTGGAAGCAATGCGGCGGAAAAAGCAGGTGGTTGACCAGATTATCCTGGTGACGGATGAGGGCGAGAATGTGGCTCCTTACTTCTGTGAAGTCTACAAGACCTACTGCCGGGAGTTGGGGATAATGCCGAATGTGGTGATTGTCCGTGTGGGTACTCATTACGACTGGGTGGAGAGTCAATTGAAGCAGCAGCAAGCACCTGTAGATACGTTTACTTTTGCAGGAGACTACTACAGTTTGCCGAACCTTGTCCCACTTTTGACGCGCCCCTCTCGTCTGGATTTGCTGATGGAGATTCTGGATATGCCGTTGCCTGTGCGACAAGATAAGTAGACTACATTACGGATGCGTCATAGTCGCTTCTAACGCATCCTGATATTGTGTCAGTTCGCATTTGGAGATTTTCCAATCCCTTCGTTTTTCATGAAAACACTAGCTTGATAGATCTGCAAGTAGTAACCTAAATTCAGAGTACGCCATGCATACAAGGTTGAAACAACACCTATTCCAAAAGCTAAAGCACTGAAGATAGAAATATTTAATCGTAAACTAAAGCGTATTAGTGATAATTGAGTCCAAACAAAAATAATAGTATTGATGCCTAGAATAAAACAATTTATACTCCATGCACGGACAATTCGTATCCTGCTCCTGTCATACTCAAGCCGATTTATGATATTGCTTGTTGCATAAGTGTAAACGTATATTCTTGTACTCTCATACTCTTCATTGTTAAGAAATTTCTGTCTGCGAAGTCTCTCATTCCACTTCCAGTAGAGTAGAAAAGCCAGGTAATCAACGACTATACCCAGTACATAAACCACAGATAAAACGGGAATGAGTGCGACAAAGGCTGTAGTTTCCTTCCAAGGAATCCATGTATAACCAAATACACTCAATAATAGGATAATTAGCCAAATTGCTGCTCCTGCACCAATAACAATAAGTTCTACAAATAGAGCAGTTGTATTCATTACGAATCCTTCTGATAAGATGCCTCTCACACAAGTTTAGGATAAGACAATAACAGTGTTGTAATCCAGTATGTACACAGTGTGCTGCATTCTTCAAACTACTACTGACTGTGCTATACTGAGTCTATTTTGATGCCTTATTCTACTTACGATAAAAACGGTTGATTTAACAAATTTCCTGAACGCAAACAAGATCCACATCAAAAAAGAAATAATTTGATCGCTCAACCCAATGAGGTGATACTGATGAGTGACATAAAGAAGGCGTATAAAGTCGCAGCGATCGCTCTAAGCCAACTTGCACGCAGCAAATAATTATGACTAACATATTCAAGCTAATCAACCAAATTGCGATCGCAGAAGCACAGTTGTCTGTTACCCAATTTCTCGCGCCCTGTGTCAAAGGTGGACGAGTTCGCACACGGGTAGCCGGGATGGTCTACACCTTCAGTCCAAAGCCTAGTAAATTTGAAGGTTGGGGCATCTTTCAGGCTGTGGATGAGAAAACAGCAACGGTTGTAGAAGAGGCTGACTTGCCCCAGATTGCGGAATATCTGCAACACTTTCCCCAAGTACGACTGCGGTTAGCACACCCACTGCGAGGACAAACTTGGTTGGCATACCCCGTGAATGAAGCAGATATGCGTCAACGGTTGAAGGTGGTGAAGCCGATCGCAGTGCATCTAGTAACCGAGGGCGTTACCTTTGAGCAAATTATTGCCCGTTGGAATGGACAGTCCTGCTGGTTTGAGGAAGTAGATCGCCGTACCGATCCAGCACTTTCTGAAACTCTGCAATCTGCCGTTAAGCAACTCACTTCTGCTGAAGAATTGCACTTCAAAGGCATTACTCCAAAAATCCGCACAGTGTATGAATTAGCGACTCGGCGCATTGAGGGATTTGCTCAACCCCAACAGGATGAAAAACGATTGAGAAAGGCATTGCAGATGGGCGGCGGTGAATTACGCCAATTCCACGATCGCAGTGATTATTGGACAGTTGATTGGACAACTGCTGATGGCGTTCGCCATACAAGTGCGATCGCTAAAAATGATTTGACTGTTGTCAGTTCTGGCATTTGTCTGAGTGGACGCGATCGCGATTTTGACTTGCAATCCTTAGTAGGTGTAATGGAACAACAAGAGTATTAATTACGAATTATTATGAGTATCTTTTTTCACGAACAACTTTACCGCACCAATGCTGTGATGGCAAAGCTGAAGGACTATCCTGTAACAATTTGTGGCGCTGGAGCATTAGGAGCTAACATTGCGGAAAACTTAGCTCGGTCTGGTTTTGACAAACTTACAGTGATTGATCGCGATCGCATTGAGGAGCGTAATCTTTCGACTCAGCCCTACTACCGTTCCGATGTTGGAGCGTTCAAGGCGAAAATTTTGGCGAACAATTTATATCGAGCAATTGGTACTAAAGTTGATGCTAAAACAAAAGAGTTGACACCAGCAAATACAATACAATTACTCAAAGATAGCCAGCTAATTGTCGATGTCTTTGACAACAGCGTGGCACGTCAAGCAGTGAAAGATTATGCCGATCAATTAAGCATTCCTTGTCTTCATGCTGGACTATCAGCTGATTATGCAGAAGTAATTTGGAATAACCTTTATCGCGTTCCTTCCGAGGTGAATGATGATGTCTGTGATTATCCCCTAGCACGAAATCTAGTGATGTTAACCGTTGCTGTGGCGTGTGAGGCGATCGCTTCATTTTTTGCCACAAAAGAACAGCGTAATTTCACCATCACTCTGAAGGATCTCAGTGTTCAATCTCTGTTTAGGTAGGTTGCGACTAGGCGTTTGGAGACAGCAACCCACTCAAAAACTTGCTATGGAAAGACTATAGTCCTCCAAACCACTCATAGCCCTGATCCTCCCAATAGCCTTTAGTGGGTAATAAATTGCTGACGAATGTAATTTGAGTTACCCACTTGCTTTGCTTATAACCTAGTTTAATTGGGGATGCTAGGCGCATAGGCGCACCATTATCAACTGACAATGGTTGTCCATTCTTTTGATAAGCCATGAGAGTTTGGGGATGTACAGCGGAGGCAATATCCCAGCTTTCATAATAGCCATCAGCAGATTTGAAGTAGACATAACGGACATTTGACTTCGGCTGTACCAGCGCTACTAAGTCTTGTAATCGCACGCCCCCCCATTGAACGATCGCAGCCCAACCTTCAACACAGACATGGCGAATCACCATTGAAGTCAAGGGAAGTTTTTGAATATCCACCATGCTCAATTGCATCGTGTTAGCAACCTCACCATCAATCGTTAGGCGAAACTGCGCCGGATCAATTTGCGGCGTGAAGTCAAAGGTATTAATCAGTAATTTATCTGCTTCTATAGCACTAACAGGAAATTCAGGTACAGGTTTCTGACTTAGCAAGAGTGCTTCAAGACGTTGGTTTAGTGGCTCAGATATTTGCCGCACATTATCTGAGAACAAATTTGTCCCACAGCCACCTAAAAGAAAGCCTACGCCTGAAAATCCAGATACTTGCAGTAATCGGCGACGGGATAGCGTACTTTTGGGAAGAATCAGACTCATAGAACCTCTACAGGAACATAGACTTAACTAAACGGGTGCTTCCTACTTTAAGAGCAAGTAAGGAATGAGCAATTGTAAACAGTATGACAGTGGGAACAGTGATAAAGTGAACAGTGCGTAGAGTTTGCCAACTACCAAACAGCCCGGAAAGCAAATGCAGTTGGGCAGGTTTGTACATCGCCAAACCACTCAAGATTGCCAGCAGCAACACTGGAATAATAGCAGTATAAACTAGCCGATGCCATGCGTAGTTCTTGCGCTTTGCGTTCTGGCTAACTTGCAATGCTTTTAAGTCACCGCGATCGGCAAATCGACGCTGCCAACGACGAGTTACAAAGATATAAAGTCCATACCAAAGTAAGTTCATCGAAAATAGCCACATAGCGGCAAAATGCCAGTGTCTACCACCCCCTAGCCAACCTCCTAGCAACAGGAAGTCGGGAAAATGCCAACCTTCACGCCCTCCAAATACCGGATTGGCGTTATAGATTTGCAGTCCGCTAGTGATCATCAAGATGAGACTGATGATGTTAATCCAGTGAAAAGTCTTTGATAGAAAAGTCTGACTAGGTGTTGAGCGGGCTTTGGGTTTTGATAAAGTCATAATAATTCGTAATTACTAATTTGTAATTCGTAGTTAAAACTGCATAGATAAATCTGTTTTATCTGCAATAAAGATGCTAGCCATTTTTTATTTTCCATAACTAAAATTAGTTTCCCTGTCCTTCAATTACGAATTACATTAGCGTTCGCGTCGCGTAGAGAAGCGGTAGCGAGTCAGACGCTCCTACGTCGCGTCATTACGAATTACGAATTATTAGCTCATGGCTGTCTCACAGAGATTGAGTAGGAAAGAACGGAGCCAACCAAAGTTGTATCTGGACATCCCAACCGAGAAGAATAGCAATTGCTGTGGACACGATCGCCACGCCACCAATCCGCTGCAATGCTGCACTATGGGAACGGAAATTGAGGATTCGTTTGCTGAGTACTCGTCCACCATAAGCGATCGCCAAGAGAGGCAAACCTGCTCCGATTCCGTAAGCAATCAGTAGCCAAAATGCACTTGCGATTTGATGATTAACTGCTGCTAATACTAAAATTCCCCCCAAAACAGGCCCAGCACAGGGAGTCCACAAAAGCCCCAACTGAGTCCCCAGCCAAAACTCTCCCATGAGTCCGATTCGTGGAGGTTTTTTAGCCCAGTTGCCAAGTGGAATATAACTAAATATTCGGTAACTCCATTTGGGGAAAATTGCGAGTAACCCCAAAAATAAAAGAAGTGCGATCGCACCATTTCGTAATAAAATAATTAAGCCTGTAAACCAGCTTGCACTTATACCCAGTAAACTACCTGTAAGTGCAAAACCAGCGATTAATCCCCCTACTAGTGCTACTGGGCCGTAAGTGTGCGATTGGAGCGATCGACCTAATAGCACTGGCAAAATCGGTAAAACACAGGGTGAAAGCACATTCAGAACGCCCCCCAGTAACGCCAGACCGATTGATAAAGTAGAAGCCGTCATAATCCTTCTACCCCAATAGCTGGCGGATAGTTTGCTCTATTTTTTCATATGCCCCTTCCCCAATATGGTCATACTGCAACAAGCCCTGACGGTCAGCCAAAAACATATGGGGCCAATACTGATTTTCGTAAGCGTTCCAAGTTTTATACTCGTTATCAACTGGAACCGGATAAGTAATTTGGTGTTGTCGTAACGCCTTTTTTATGTTGTTTGCGTCTCGCTCAAAGGCAAACTCTGGTGTATGGATGCCAATTACCTTGAGTCCCTGCGACTCATATTGCCGATGCCATTTGGTGATGTAGGGCAAGGTACGCTGGCAGTTAATACAAGCAAAAGTCCAAAACTGGATCAAAACAACACTGCCTTTGAGGTCAGCGATCGACAAAGGTGGAGAATTAAGCCACTGACTGATACCCTGAAACTCTGGCAGACTCTTGCCTGCGGGAGGTTTCACTGTTATAGTTTTTGAGTCTTGCGTATTGTGATCATTTACAGGAGAGATAGAAGGGGCATTCACTTTTCTGAAGTTGGGAAATGTTGTAGCTGCACCGATTCCGACAACCCCTAATCCAAGACAAAAAAGCAACTGACGTCGGCGGAGCAAGTTGTGGTTCATCAGAATTTCTCCTGTTGAGGTCAAAGCGCTAAAGTATAGGAATTGGAATCAGGATTTTCCTGATAACCAGTCCCTAATACTCAGTACAAGAAAAGTAAGATGCAAAGCTAGTTATAACTATGGCTTGGTGGAAGCGGGCGATTGCTTCATAGCACCACCAGCCTTATCTTTGCCCATAGCATCGCCAGCTTTATCTTTGCCCATAGCATCGCCGGCTTTGTCTTTGCCCATAGCAGGAGAGGCTTCAGGAGCAACTTGATTGTTAGTTGCAGGAGTGCCAGAGCAAGCAGTGAGGCTGGTAGTTAAGCTCAGACCAGCAATTAAACAAAGTGTTTTCCAATTCATATTCTTCTTTCGTCCTTTGGATAGTTCTTTTTGTATTGATCGATTCAGAGAAAACTAAGCTACAAGCCGATTCATAAAGGCTATTGGGCTAAAGAAGATGTCTTCTTGTGGAGGATTCTATCAGACTTTTGCTACTGCGTAGCTTGCCACTGTAGGGCATCGCATTTACGTTGCAATCAGATAAAGCGTCAGTTATAGCATAGCTTTGAATAATAGTAGTAAAAACGATCGCAACTGTTGTTTTTGATAGTCAAGCGCATGGTGGCGCGTAAGTAAAAGCATTGTATAAGAAACAGCTTTACGAACATTCAGCAAGACTAACAAGACGATAAACGGCAATCTCAAATTGTAAGTACTCTACTAACCATACTTGTGAGTAGGGGACGAGTTTTATTTATTACTCCTAATGTTTGAGTTATCCCGAACATTCAAAATATCTCAGTTAGGACTGAAACCCATCTGAAACTAAGGTATGATTTTCATAAATTTATCCCTTGAGAAAATTTAGTTGATTCTCAGCATTTTCTCAGTTGATTATGGTAGCTGAAATTTACAGCAAGATACTACGCGATCGTTTTAGCAAGGGTAGTTAGGTAATTAGTTGACTAACTCATTATGTGATTAAATATAATTCATCACATTTTTACACTTGTTTCAATCATTAATAGGGATTTTAGATAATTGCAATTTGACCCAGTTCTTCTTTAACTTCACCGAATGGTAAGTTTCAATCCCTAATAGGGATTTTAGGTAATTGCAATCACAGCACACATCATAGCGCAAGAGCAAGAGATAGTCTCAGTTTCAATCCCTAATAGGGATTTTAGGTAATTGCAATTGTACCCGATGGGATTTTAGCGATCGCTTTCGGCGTTTCAATCCCTAATAGGGATTTTAGGTAATTGCAATACAAGGGAAATCTTATGAGTGATGAATGGGTTGGTGGGAGTTTCAATCCCTAATAGGGATTTTAGGTAATTGCAATGATTGCGTAATCCTTGGGAATAATACTTGCCCTGCTTGTTTCAATCCCTAATAGGGATTTTAGGTAATTGCAATTCGTAGTTCCTACCATACCTTTGCCGATTGCTGAGGTTTCAATCCCTAATAGGGATTTTAGGTAATTGCAATGTTTCCAGATTTAAAAATTACAAATGATTGGATTGTTGAGTTTCAATCCCTAATAGGGATTTTAGGTAATTGCAATCAAGGATAGCTTGCTGCTGCACAGTTTCGGAAAAATGTTTCAATCCCTAATAGGGATTTTAGGTAATTGCAATTCAAGATGTGTTGGGTGAATTGAAAGAGAAATTAGTTTCAATCCCTAATAGGGATTTTAGGTAATTGCAATTTCATTTTTTCTTGCTGCTTTTCTAGCCTTGCTGTTTCAATCCCTAATAGGGATTTTAGGTAATTGCAATACAGAACGCTTTCGCAGTGGAGTTTTCTGCTTCCACGTTTCAATCCCTAATAGGGATTTTAGGTAATTGCAATACAACTGACTACTACATCTGCAACTTTGGGGATAAAATTGTTTCAATCCCTAATAGGGATTTTAGGTAATTGCAATCCTCTAACATTCAATGCAGAAGCTATCTTTTTCAAGTTTCAATCCCTAATAGGGATTTTAGGTAATTGCAATTTTTTTGTAGCCACAAGCTACACATCATTAAGCATAGGTTACAATCCCTAATAGGGATTTTAGGTAATTGCAATTGGTATCACCTAAGCCCACAGTTAGACCCCAATATGTGGTTTCAATCCCTAATAGGGATTTTAGGTAATTGCAATCGAAGTGCTGAGTTTCCCTGTTTGCCGATTATATGAAGTTTCAATCCCTAATAGGGATTTTAGGTAATTGCAATTCTGCAAGCGGTTCCATCCGGCGGCGGCGGCGGCAAGTTTCAATCCCTAATAGGGATTTTAGGTAATTGCAATGATTATATTCAACGAGTTGCCAACATACAGCTAATGTTTCAATCCCTAATAGGGATTTTAGGTAATTGCAATGGTTTTCCCAGGAGCCTAATAAGACCTAAAGAGGTTTCAATCCCTAATAGGGATTTTAGGTAATTGCAATAGCATTAACAGTTATTTTTATAACAAATCTGTATGTTTCAATCCCTAATAGGGATTTTAGGTAATTGCAATAGCTGGCGTCTGAAAGCCGCGTCTTATTTGGTTTTCAAGGTTCAGTTGCGCGAATGCAAAAATCATAACACGAAGAGTTATCATTTGGCTAGATGCAAATGGCTGAAAACTAGTCCACATAAGGTGCGCGGATGGTTTAGAAAGGCGATCGCTCTCAAGTTCTTGCATATAGAGCAATTCAGCCATTTTTGTAATTACCCCTTTCCCAACACCTACCCAGGCGCGCATTTAACAAAGAAACTAATCTAAGTGACGTTCTAACCTATTAAGGCTTTGCCTATAACAAGCAAGCCCTTGAAGCATTAAGTTAGAAAGCTGCTTACTTAATAGATATCTTACTCGATCAGGTTAGCTAACTTCAGGGCGATGTCTACGACGGGCTACGCCTACGCACCAATACCCCCAAACGCTGACAAGTGAAAAAGCTGAAACCCTTATTTAGCTACGTCTTCAAAGTCTGTTATCGCACAAGCAAACTCCCTAAAAGCTGTTTTAATCAAAACCTCTTTCGTTCCCCTTTCCAGCGAAGAATTGCGTATGAGGTCTGTTAATTCTATGAATAGCAGAGAAAACATAAAACGATCTTGGCGGTCAACTTGCTTTAAACAGGACGATATAAACTCATAAAGCTCTGTTTTTCTGGGTTTGGTTTGTTCATCCCATATTTGTAATCCCAGGCGGAAGGTTCGCAAGCGGATTTCATTAGTATTCAAGGACGCATCTTTGTAGCGAACTGATATGCGTTGGGGTAATTCCATGAGTTTTAGCTATATATATGCAATGTAAAGTAATTATTCAGTTATATTTTGGCTCAACCGGAAAAATCTAATATTTTGCACCAATTCTACGTCAACTTTTTGGTATTGATGTTCTTACTTTTCATTATTCTCTTCCAAATACGTCCACACTTCAATCCCCCCGTTTCGCTGTCTTGGTAACTGAGCACTCCTGAACTGATTCTCCTTTTGACAAATGCTTCACCCGATTGGGTGAATGCGATCGCCTGCTCAGGAACTACCCTAAAAGAGGGTGCAGTTTTAATTCTGTTAGCATTATGCCCACAAAATTAAAACTGTTCACATTGGCTATTCTGGCTTTTAATTCTACATCAATAGCTTGTGTATCAAAGGGTCAAAGAGTGAATGAAACCGTTATAAAATCGCTGCACACACTAAATTGCCAGCAACAGGCTATTAACCTGATCTCAAAAATTGCTGTCAATTTACCAGGAATAATTTTCCAAGTTCTGCAACAGCAGGATGGTTCTGTGTTTGTCCTTTATGTCAGTTCTGGTTGTAAATATTTGTATGAAACAGAACCAGAAACTATACAGTCAGACTTTCGGGTGTTATATAAACTGATTCATCCTTTAGATATAAAAGCCTTTGCAGAATCTATTGCTATTTGTAGTATCAATCTTACACTTTGGAATTGGGAAGGTCGGATCATTACGCCTAGTGGCGAAGTTAAGTGGATTCAAGGTACTTCGCAACCCGAACTACAAACTAACGGCGATTATCTTTGGAATGGTTTGGTCATGGATATTACAGACCGAAAACAAGCCCAAGAAAAATTGCAAGAAAGCGAAGTGCGGTATAAAGCAATTTTGGATGCTATCCCCGATTTGATGTTTCGGATCAGTCGTGATGGTGAGTATCTCGATTTAAAAAGTGAGGGAGCAAATATCACTCTTTCGAGAGAAGAAATAGTTGGAAAAAATTTGCAAGAGTTATTGCCTAGTGATGTTGCAACGATCAGCCAAGAAGCGATTGCTAAAGCTTTAGATTCGGGAACTTTACAAACTTGTGAATATCAGCTACCAACGCCTTTGGGAGTCAGAGATTATGAGGCACGGTTGATAGTAAGTGGACAAGACGAGGTACTAGCAATTGTGCGGGATATCACAGAACGGAAACAAGCAGAAGTCGCCTTACAAAATCTTGCCCAAAAATTTTCTAAAGCTTTCAGTTGCAGCCCCGATTCAATTACCATCAGCACGCTTGCTGAAGGACGCTTTATAGAAGTTAACGACAGTTTTGTGAAACTTTCAGGTTATGAGCGAAATGAGGCAATTGGTAAAACTTCTTTTGAGTTAAATCTTTGGGTACACGATTGCGATCGCCTAAATTTATTACAGGAGTTGCAAGCCACAGGAGTTGTTCGCAACTTAGAACTTGAATTTCGGCAAAAGTCTGGCGAGATAATTACAACACAGCTTTCAGCCGAAGTCATTGATTTAGATGGTGTCCCGTGCATCCTAGCAGTCCATCACGACATTACAGAACGCAAACAGGTAGAAGCGCAATTACGCCTATCAGCACATCGCGATCGCTTGTTGGCAGAAACTCTAGTGCGAATTCGGTCTTCGCTGAATTTAGAGCAAATTCTCCAAACCACCGTGACGGAAGTCAGGCAATTTTTGCAAGCAGATCGAGTTTTTATTGGTTTAAATAATGCCACTTTAGGAGTCAGAACTCTTGCCGAATCAGTAGATCCCAAGTATCCATCAGTCTTAGGTTGGTCTACTAATGATGAAGCTTATTTACAAGAATTAAGAAACCTATTAAAAGATAATCTGGTGCGTGTCATTGAAGACATAACGCAAATAGCAGTATCTCCCAAAGTTAAAGCACACTATCAAAAATTCCAAACCAAGGCTACATTGGCTGTACCAATTATGTTAAACAACAAATTATTTGGTGCATTAATTGCCAATCAATGCTCAGGGGCGCGCCATTGGCAGCCAATAGAAATTGATTTGTTACAGCAGATGTCAGAACAGGTGGCGATCGCTATTCAGCAAAGTCAGATATACCAAGAACTAGCAGAACTCAACACTAATTTAGAACACCAGGTACAAGAACGCACAGCACAGTTGCAGCAGAAAATGCAAGAAGTTGAAGAATTGCATCGGATAAAAGATGTTGTTTTACACACAGTTGCCCACGATTTACAAACTTCGGTGATGGGTACTTTGATGGTGTTGAAAAATTTATTAAATCAGGGAGTGGGGAGTGGGGAGGAAGATAAGGGGATAAGGGGACAAGGGAGAGAAGGGGGACAAGGAAGAATTATTGAAGAAGTCTCTCCCTTTTCTCCTCCCGATGCCCAATGCCCAATGCCCAATGCCCAATCCTTAATTCCAGTATCTCGCTCAATCATCGAGCGAATGATTCAAGGCAACGATCGCCAACTAACGATGATTAACTCATTGCTAGAAATTAATTCCTGTGAAAAAAAGGGTATTGACATCAAGCTCGAACTTGTGCAACTTAGCACCCTACTGACAGGAATATTCGCCCACTTGGAACCCATGCTGATCCAAAACCAAGCAACTCTGAAAAATTTGGTTCCCGCAGATTTACCGTTAGTGATGGCAGATGCAAATCTGTTAGAGAAAGTTTTGGCAAATTTACTGACACATAGCTTGCAAAACAATCCACCAGGATTAAACTTTATTCTGAGTGCCACCCTTGAGTCAGGAATGATTCGCACTCAGATTCAAGATGACGGTGTAGCTATGAATAAACTAGAGTGCGATCGCCTTTTCGATCTTCATGTCCGTGATCCCCAAGACTGTTGTTCCACAAGCATTGGCTTAAAAATGTATCTTTGTCGGAAAGTTATTAAGGCACATGGCGGCGAAATTGGTGTTATTAGTAACCGCAAGCACGGATTAACTTTCTGGTTTACATTACCTTTGGCAACTTCATCCGCAACAAATCGCCCATAAATGACCAAAAAATGAGAGGGTGTTATTTATGGCAATGTTGAGTAAGGGAAACACTCTCGACGGTATGGGCAAAGTTGCTCGGATGCTAATGGCTACTCAATTTACAACAGTGCAAAGGTGGTGGAGAAAAACTTTTTCTGCACCAACGACAGATGAAATCACTACTTCTTACAAGGCTAGGCGTAACCGCTTTTTGTGGCAGAGATTGCATTTATGGTTATGGTTGGCGCTGATTTGTTTGTTGTCTTTTACTTTGCGAGACATTTACGGCTTGTTTTTCCCTTTTCAAGAGTTGGAGAGGCTGCCAGAAGTACTTAGAGCGAAAAGCCTTGTAATCAATGTTGCAATGCTTTTAAGTATAATTATCTGCTTTGCCCTACATAAAACTAAATTAGGTCGCGATCGTCCAGATTTATTATTTTTGGGGTCTTCTTGGTCAATTAGTCTCGCATCGCAGTTGTTTGCAACCATCAGAGGTTTCGCACTACCGGACACAATCGGCTGGTCGCTGCTGTTTTTGAGCCAAGCTATATTAATGCCAGTCTACTGGCTTCTTCACTTGCTAACTCAAGTGAGTGTACTGGTTTACTATTTTGGTGTGAATACAGTACTTGGGCTAAAAGTGCCAGTCCCCGAACACCCAGAAATATATAATGTGACGTTCATTTTATACATTTTTTGGTTTTGTACTATATGTGACATCGGTGTTTATCTGTACGATCGCCTGCAACGCTCTGAGTTTTACGCTCGTCAAGAACTAGAATCTGCTTATCAAAAACTCAAGGTTGCAGAAGCTAAATATCGCAGCATTTTTGAAAACGCTGTTGAAGGGATCTTTCAAAGCAGTCCCAATGGACGTTACATTACGGCAAATCCGGCTTTAGCACGCATTTATGGCTACTCTTTAGCGGAGGAGGTGACAGCAAATGTCACTGATATTGAAAAATTGTATGTTGATCCGAACCGCCGTGCAGAATTTGTGCGCTTGATGCAAAAGTATGGCAGCGTTTCAGAATTTGAGTCCCAAATTTATCGTCGAGACGGGAGTATTGTTTGGATTTCGGAAAAAGCTTACGCAGTTCATGACGAACATCTTAAACTGCTTTACTACGAAGGTTTAATTGAAGACATTACCCAGCGCAAACAAACTGAGGAAGAACTACGAGTATTTTTCCATGCAGTTTCTCACGACTTACGTAACCCAGTGCTGGGTACTTTAATGGTGCTAAAAAATTTGCTTGCACGTCCAGAGGAAAATATTTCGATTTCACGCTCAATTTTAGAGCGGATGATTCAAAGTAGCGATCGCCAACTCAACTTAATTAATTCGTTGATGGAAGCTCATATCAGCGAAGTCCAAGGTGTTGTTTTACAACGTCAAGCCGTACAATTGCTTACGGTTGTCGAAGCTGCGATCGCAGACTTAGAGCCATTGCTGGTACAAAATCGAGCGAAGCTGACAAATTTGGTATCCGCAGATTTGCCATTAGTAAATGCTGATCCCACACAACTATGGCGAGTTTTTTCTAACTTAATTGTCAATGCCTTGAAACATAATCCCCCAGAATTGCTCTTAACAATCAACGCTACCCGTAAGAATGACAAAATTTATTGTACTGTTAGTGATAACGGTGTAGGAATTAGTCAACAACAAAGCGATCGGCTTTTTGACCTTTACTTTCGGGGTGCAAGTATCCGCAATTCTGTAAGTTTAGGATTAGGGTTGTATTTATGTAAGCAAATCATCAATGCTCACGGCGGCGAAATAGGTGTAAACAGTGCATTGGATGCAGGGGCAACTTTTTGGTTTACATTACCTCTTAGTTGACTATTAGTTTGTCAGAACAACCCGCTCGTGAATTGCGTGAACGTCAAACTCGTTTTAATCACTAATTTGAAAATTTTTCTTCATATTACGTTAGGAGAGTAGCCAATACGGTTCGGTTAAGGTGCATAGTTTTTAAAGATCCCCCTTAGTCCCCCTTAAAAAGGGGGAAATAGAGCCATTCTTAGCCCCCCTTAAAAAGGGGGAAATAGAGCCAGTCTTAGCCCCCCTTTTTTAAGGGGGGTTGGGGGGATCAAGTCTTATCCGAACCGTATTAGGAAAGTAGCAATCCTCTCCTTTTTCTTTGCATAAATCTGCCAAAATATCTATACAGCACTTCCGGCTATTATGCAATACAGTTTTTATCCCTGCCTCTCTCCTATCATCACTTTCAGCTATGAGGATGTACCTCATAGCTGCCGGAAGTGCTGTATCTAAAGGTTATTTTTTGAGAAATCTTCTCGAATTTACTATTATTCAGGAAAAAACAAACGGATAAAACAACAAAATCCGGGTAAAAGTGGCGATGTTATTTCATCATCGCCTAACAAGGTAGCGACTAAAACTAACTGTGCTTTTTCTCGCCGATAAACTTCGACTTTTTGAGTAAAGCGATCGACAATCCAATACTCACGAACGCCTTGAACTGAGTATAGTTTCAATTTTGCTTCCTTGTCTCGGAATTCGTTTTGTTTACCAGGGGATAAAACCTCTACTACTAACTCTGGTGCACCTGTCAAATGTCCCGCTTTATCTTCAATTTGCGCTAGTCGTTCTCGACTTACCCAAACTACATCCGGTATAACGCTATCTGCTTGGGAAAAAATCACCCCTGGAGCCACAATTGTTTCCCCTAAACCACTCGAATCTGACCAAACATCGAGTTGCCGAGCAATCTTAACACAAACTTGTTGATGACGGCGGTGAGGAGTGCGAGTCACAAAGAGTTCTCCATTAATAATTTCATAGCGTGTCCACTCATTTTCGGGTAGAACCTCTAAATCGTGAATTGTCCAGCGTACTCCCTCAATGGCTTGGTTC
>NZ_JBGTFY010000210.1:0-2541 GCF_041747015.1 Nostoc sp. | reverse complement strand
AGTAATTTTATCTGCGATCGCTAATAACCCCAATGGCTTTGATACTAATAATCTCACCAGGCTGCTGCAATTGGACTCTGGTCAGAATTTTAGATTTTTGTTAGTTCAAGACGGTACGCTTGATGCTGTACGCAATGATCCTAATTCCATCGGCAAGTTACTATTTTCTAGTGTCTCAACCCAAAAAATTACCGACTTGGGTGATAATAGTTTCTCTTTAGGTTGGAAGGATGCTTCTGGTAAGAGTTCTACAGAGTTTAATGATCTGGTGGTGAAAATTAACCAGACAAATCAAGCTTTACCTTTGGGTACAAATCTTCAAGGTCAATTCCAAGGAGAAGTGATTGATTTGCGAGATGTCGAGCAATCAGTCCAAGCGGAATTTAATGTTTACAGAGAGGCATCTTACAACAATTATGTCGGCTTTTATCAAGTGACTGATGAAAATGGTGGAATTGATACCAATGGCGACGGTCAGGCTGATATTCTCACGGGAGCGGCTGGTTATACTCAGGCTGCTGTGCGTGGTCGGGTTGCTGGTATTGATTTGAGTGTGAGTAATCAAGGTACTGCTACTTCCACTGGTACTTTCCAACCTGGTGCGATTTTTGCTCCATTCATTATTGTTGATGGTAGAGCTGATACGCTTTTAGATAACAATTTCAATAATGATCCGGCGGTTTATTTCCCATTTTTGGGTGCTAATTCTGATAAGTCAGATCACATTCGCCTGTTAGCTAGTAATACTTTTGGCTTTGAGGATTTGTCTAGTGGTGGCGACAAGGACTTTAATGATCTGATTATCAAAGTTAATTTGGCAACCACAATTTAGTCATCTTATCGAAGAAAGGCTTTTTGTCAGGAGGCAGAAGGAATTCTGACTCCTGACAAGAAGCCGTGAACGAATGCTCAAGGGTTTAACCCCGAATGGCACTAAGAAAAGCCGAAACGCTTGTGGATGCTGCACTGAGTAATCCCGCCTCTCTACGAGACGCTGCGCGAACGTTTTTGGCTGAAAACCAGGATTATGGTGTTGAGCCTAAAGACTGTCATGTTCGCGTAGCGTCTCGTAGAGAAGGCACTTTCTCCGCCGCGCCCGTCGCTCAAAATGAATTTTGTTTAGGTTCAGCGATCGCTAATCAAACACCAGCTCGCAGAATACAGTAATAACCTCGATTTGGCAATAGAGATTGCTGAATCAACGATTGCCTGTGCTTCCAATGACCCTCGTGTTCAATTTATTCTTAAAGAGTGTTTGGGCCGGCAGCTTAGTTATGCCAATCGTTATGATGAGGCAATTAGTTGCTTTACTCAAGCCTTAGAACAGCAGACAGAATCATATCCGATATTGAGAATGTATGCACTTTTAAGGCTCAGTCGAACGAGCGCTATTCAAGAACCCTACTTATCGCTTCAATATGCTCAACAGGCTGTTAATCTAGCACAATCCTCTCCAAAAATTCCAGAATACGAGTTAGTGATAGCGTTAGGTGAGCTTGCAATAGCAAAATGGTTAATTATTGGTGATTTATACACTGCATTCGAGCCTTGGAATCAAGCCGCAGAGCAGTTGCTCAATTGTAAGCCTAACATTAGTGAAAGTAGTATCATCAACTCTAATTTCGATGATTCAATAGAACCCTTATTCGGAAATTTTTCAAATATTCTTCAAACATTTTTATCTGGTAATCCATTAGTGTCAAGTGACTATGTTCTGCCAACAGCCCTGTTCAGTGACTCATCAGATGCTTCTATATTATCAAATAACAGCCATGAGTTTTCATTGCAGCAGTGCAAGAGTGTTAATGCATGGAGAAGTCTATTTGTTGTGTTTGCTCATATAAATGGATACTTTACTATTCTTGCATCAACAGGTAATCCCCCCTCAAGTATAATGGAAAGGCAAGAGACCAAGCTATGGAAATAGCAGAAATGTGCCGAGAAATTGGTGCAACATGGGGAACTCAGACATTTTGGACAACTGTTACTGAAATTTTTGAGCAAGTCTACTTGCAACAATCAACTTGTGCTGATCTAATTAGCCAATACCAACCCCTTAGTTCGCCAGATAAAATTTTGCCAATCATCGGGCTTGTAGCAGCAACTCTACAGCAAAATGCACCTTTAATTGAGGTTTTCAGAGTACACATTTCTATTTTTGAAGATGTCTATAGACTAACTAACTCTCAACCCGCCGTGTATCGACGTATTATTTTGCCTTACTTGTTCAACTATTGGAAAAGAGCAGTAGAACAGCTTGGATTTCGCTTTGATGATGCTGAAAGAACAGCACAATTATTATATTCATCCAGGGAATTACCGTTAAATCAGCAAGGTCAAGCAATTCTTGCTGCCGTTAGAAATGGGCTTAAAAGATACTAGATGACCTGAAACCATGTTTGAGGGTAGTCAAGAAATACTGGGTGAATGTGCAGGTGGCGATCGCTAATTAATTTCAGTTCTTGTAGTACCGCTCTATCTCCAAGAAATACTGGGTGAATGTGCAGGTGGCGATCGCTCCCTTGGGGGTCGCGTCGCCTC
>NZ_JBGTFY010000209.1:0-4964 GCF_041747015.1 Nostoc sp. | reverse complement strand
GTCTACTGACCAGGGATTAATTGAAATGTTGACCCATAACGTTGATTATTTTCGCGCCAAGCCCGTCAACATTCCAAAGATTACCATTCTATTAGACAACGGCTATCACCCAGATAAGATTACCTTAGCCTTGCAAAAAATCTATCCCCAGATCCTGACCAAAATCCGTTTTCAACTGGCACCCAAGCCTACAAAAGCCCAAAAAGCCGCCCCAGGAAAAACAGGATTTGTGGTAGTGGCAACGATTAGGGGTAATTGAGCGCTCGAATGCTTGGATGGAACTTTGTAAAAGTTTAGTCAAAAACTTTGAGCGCACTCTAGACCATGCCACAGCAAAGCTCAATTTGTGTTTCATCAGGCTGATGCTTAAAAGGTTGGCACACAATTAGCTCCTAAATGGGTTCTATAAGAATGCGCGAGACAGGAAGAGAAAGTTGGTCTTAAACTCAAGGAAATCCTATTCACAGGAACCGATTTACTCTCAGTGAGGAGCGGCCCAGTGGCTCTTATTTTGATCGCAACATCACCCGTGACAAGCCATTTTTATCCGATGGCTTCGGTCGTTCATGAGTTAGTCAGTCGAGGACATACCATCTGGTGGTATGCCGGCAAAAAATTTCGAGCTAAAATCGAGCGACTCGGAGCTACATATAAAGCAATGGATGCTGCCTACGATTTTAGCGGCATGAGCCGGGATGAAGCCTTTTCACAACTGCGTGGGTTGCGAGGTTTATCGGCTTTAACCGAAACCATCAAAGCGCTCTTTATTGAACAGGCACCCAAGCAAATGCAGGACATTTTGGGCTTGTTAAATGAGTTTCCTGCCGATGTTTTGATTGCAGAAGAGGTGGGTTTCGGTATGGGCTTTGTTCACGAAAAAACGGCTATCCCAGCGGTAGCGATCGCTCTTTCAATCTATTCTTTTGGTAGTAAAGATACTGCGCCAATCGGTTTTGCTCTACCTCCTAACAGTTCATCATGGGGACGGGTTCGCAACGCTGCTTTGCGATTTTTCATCGATTCCATTGCTTTGAGGGGTTTAAAGGTCTACATCGATCAAACTCGCACGGGTGTAGGATTGCCAATTCTTAATCGAAGCGTGCTAGAAAGAATTGTTGAGCCGCCAAATTTATACCTGCTGGGAACAATACCTGAGTTCGAGTATCCGCGCAGTGACTTGTACGAGCAGACACATTTTGTTGGCACCTTTACCAATCAACCTGTGGAGTCGTTCAAGCCACCAGCTTGGTGGGATGATTTGCAGGGTAATCAACCGATTGTCTTAGTCACTCAAGGCACTTTAGCAAACTCCAATCTGAATGAGCTTGTCATTCCGACGATTCGGGCACTCGCGCAGGAGAATGTACTTGTCGTGGCAACAACTGGAAACATCGCGCTCAAAGATATCAAGCTCACTTCGTTACCAGACAATGTGCGTTTGGAGCAGGTCATCCCTTTCTACTACCTCATGCCTCATGTTGATGTGATGATCACGAACGGTGGATTTGGCGGTGTGCAGCTTGCTTTATCTCATGGGGTACCCCTGATTGTCGCGGGCGCAACTGAGGAAAAACCGGAGATTGCCGCACATGTGGCGTGGGCTGGCGTAGGCATCAACCTAAAAACGGGAACCCCTTCAGAAGCGCAGATCCGGGACGCTGTGAAAGCAATTCAGCGCGACCCCCACTACAAGCAGAACGCACAGCTATTGCAGGCAGAGTTCAAGCACTATAACGGACCACAACGTGCAGCTGATTTGATCGAACAGCTTTTAGAGAAAAAACCACAGAAGAAGCGATGACACATCTTAAGCTTGCAGAAGAACTGCCGGGTCATGTGGGGCTACCGATTCTAGGAGAAACCCTTGACATAATTTCGACTCAGGGCTGGGGGCTTGCCAAAAACTACCAGAAATATGGACCTGTTTTCAAAACCCGCCTTTCAGGAAAGAACTATGTAGTGCTGGTTGGACCCGAAGCCAGCCGAGTTGTTTTGCAGGAAAAGGCAGATCACTTTTCTTCCTACTTGGGATTGGGACCGTTCATGGAACCGATTTTTGGTCGTCCAATGATGCTTCAGGATGGTGAGTTACACCGATACACTCGTCGCCTCATGTCTCCTGCGTTTCATAGTAGAGCGATTGCAACCTACTTCAAGTGTATGCAGCATGAAGTTGATCGCTGTCTGAGTCAATGGTTGGAGCGTGGTATCGTTCCCCTTAAAAACGAGTTTAATCAACTCGCACTCCGAATTGGCATTCGACTCTTACTCGGTGTCCAGAGCGAACACGACATTGAGCAAATTGAGCAGTGGTATGGCACGTTAGTTCAGGGGGTATTCACCCTATTGCGCTGGGATGTGCCCTTTACAACCTTTGGGCGGTCCCAAATGGCTCGCCGTCAACTGCGACAGTTGCTCCAGGACATCATTACGGAGCGCAAACGGCAAGGGCATTTGCAAGCCTCGCAGGATGTTTTGGGATTATTCTTAGCCTCTGTTGATGCTGAGGGCAATGCATTAGCCGAAGCTCAGATTATCGATGAAATGATCCATCTCCTCAATGGAGCGCATTTCACGACTGCAACTTCACTCACCTGGGCACTTGTGGAATTAGCAGCACTAGCCGAGTGGCGAGAGCGTCTGCGTCAAGAACTGAATCAAGTCTTACAGAATGAATCGCTTAATCTTGGACATCTCAGTCATCTGACTCAAATGACAAACTTTTTAAAAGAAGTGGAGCGAGTGTACAACCCTTCAGGTGTAGTGCTGTTACGAGGTGTGGTCAAAGAGTTTGACTATGCAGGCTATCGCATTCCGCCAGGTTGGGGCGTGATTGTGGCACAAGGATTAACGCATCGAGCACCCGACATTTATACAGCTCCCGATCACTTTGATCCTGATCGCTTTGCACCGCCACGTGAAGAGGATAAAAAGCATCCGTTCTCATTGATTGGATTTGGCGGGGGTGAACATATTTGCATCGGCATAGAGTTTGCCAAAATGGAAATGAAAATCTTGCTGGCAACCTTGCTGCGTCACTACGATTGGAGCGTCACGCCTGAGTATCAGCAACTGAGGTCTAAGAAATTTCCCTTTCAAGCTGAAAGATGGTTACAAGCAAAGCTGCAAATCCGACAGTAAGCATCTCCCAAAGCATCGATTCAGAAGTAAGACTCGATTCTTGCTGACAGATTTAAAGTACATAAACGCTGATTTGACGAGTGAATCGAGGTGCGTCAATGAATCCATACTTCAAGAGCAAAAAACAGAAATTTTTAGGAACAATTTGGCGAATACCCGACGACCTTTGGAACAAACTCAAACCACTTCTTGATGAATACGATCCACCCAAACTAAATGGTCGTAAGCGTATCAATGCTCGTGCTGCACTTAATGCTATCGTCTTTCGTCTCCGTAGCGGTTGCCAGTGGAACCAACTACCTGCTGAATTTCCTGATGATAGCTCTGTTCATCGCACCTTTCAACGATGGGAAAGCAAAGGCGTTTTAGCTCAGATTTGGGCAGCATTGATTGAAGAATGTGAAGAAGTAGGTGGAGTTAATTGGCAATGGCAAAGCGCAGATGGGGCGATGTCAAAAGCACGATTTGGAGGAGATGAAATTGGACCAAACCCGACAGACCGAGCAAAGCCAGGAACAAAACGAAGTCTGTTAGTCGAAGCGGATGGTGGTCCACTGGCAGTGGTCATCGGTGGCGCAAATATTCATGACTGCAAATTGCTCGAAGCAACACTAGAAGCAATTGTTGTGGAGCACCCAAAACCAGAGAACGTTAAACAGCATTTATGTTTAGATAAAGGTTATGACAATCCTACGGGTCGAGATGCCGTTAACAAGCACAAGTACATTCCGCATATTCGTCGTATTGGTGAAGAAAAATTTGATGAACAACAGCAAAATGCTATCCTGCTCGTCGTTGGGTAGTTGAACGAACACTCGGCTGGCTCTCAAAGTGTCGCGCAATCTTGGTGCGCTATGAAAAAAAAGCCTATAATTATCTGGGCTTGATCAAGTTAGCGTGTGCGTTACTTTGGTATCGTCGATGCTGGCACTTATCCACTGCAAAATAAGTTGCTCATTAGCATTAGCTCTTCTCAAGTTCTAATTCGTGCATTTTGAGATAGTGTCTAAGTGCATGGCAAAACAAAGAAGGTAGCCAGAGAGATTTAGCAAAAAGATTTAAAGTCAGTTTGTCATTTATCCGCGACTTTTTGCGAAGATATCGGGAAACAGGAGAGATAGTTGCAAAACCTCAAGGTGGAGATCGCCGCTCCAAAATTAAAGGTAAAGAGCAAGAATTATTGAAGAAAATGGTCACAGAACAATGTGATATATATCTGCGCGAAGTACAAGAAGCCCTGCACCAACGTACAGGCATCGATGTAAGTGTATCGAGTTTGTGTCGTACTCTTAAACGATTAAAATTAGGACGTAAAAAAAACTTTAGTCGCTACTGAGCAATCTACAGAACGGGTACAAAAACTACGGGATGAATTTCGGCGTTGGTTAGACACGATAGATATTAAAAATCTCGTATTCATTATGCTGTTATTTCTGGACAAAGTATTTGCCCAGAAAAACAGCGATGAAACGGGCATAAATCTAGCTATGACAAGACTCTATGCTAGGTGTGAAGGTGGAGCAAGAGTCTATGATGACCACCCAGGCAGTAAGGGCAAAAACATCACTTTAATTGGCGCTATGAGTGATGAGGGGGTCATGTTATAGATTTGTAGTTTGTCCTCTAGATTGGTAAACCAAATTCGTATCGGTTGATAAATAATCCAATGACTAGATCATGCATAACCTCGGACTTGGAAAAGCAGATTGTTTTGCGAGTTAGTCGCTTGATTCTTGTTCTTAACCCCAAATGCTTGCGCTCAATTTTTTGGGTATTGCGTTTGCCTATTGAGTGCATCTCTTGAGGCAGATGTCGTTCATAGG
>NZ_JBGTFY010000208.1:0-4042 GCF_041747015.1 Nostoc sp. | reverse complement strand
ACAGACAGAATGTTGCAAATGTTCAAGAAGAAGGAGATTAAGGCGTGAGCGACTTTTTACCAACTGGCATTCAGCTGACGTACTTAGTCGCTGCATCGTTATTCATTCTGGGCTTGAAAAAGCTGGGATCACCTGCGACAGCGAGAAACGGTAATCTCGTAGCGGCTGTGGGGATGCTGCTGGCGATCGCCGCGACAATGCTAGATCAACATGTGTTGAATTACGAGATGATATTGTTGGGCTTGGCGATTGGATCGGCAATTGGTGCGATCGTTGCCTACAAAGTCCAAATGACGGAAATGCCCCAAATGGTGGGTTTACTCAACGGCTTGGGCGGTGCGGCTTCGGCATTAGTAGCTGTTGCCGAATTCTGGCGATTATTAGATAGTTCTCAGTCGATACCCCTAGATGTGAACATTTCCATCCTGTTGGATGTGTTAATCGGTGGTATTACCTTCACGGGTAGTTTTTTAGCCTTTGCCAAATTGCAAGGTTTAATCAGTGGTTCCCCGATTACATTTCCATTCCAGCAACCATTTAACCTCTTGCTTCTGGGTGCTTATATAGTAGGTAGTGCCTATTTAATCATCACACCAGATAGCTTACCCATATTTTTGGGAGTGGTTGGCGTTTCTTTAGTGTTGGGCGTGATGTTCGTCATCCCCATTGGTGGCGGCGATATGCCAGTAGTAATCTCGCTGTTAAACTCGTTGTCAGGTGTGGCGGCTGCTGCGGCTGGGTTTGTGGTGATGAACAATATGTTAATCATCGCTGGGGCTTTGGTAGGAGCATCTGGCTTAATCCTCACCGAGATTATGTGTAAGGCGATGAACCGCTCGTTATTTAGTGTGCTGTTCAGCGCTTTTGGTACTGGTTCTAGTTCTGGTGGTGCTGCTGCTAGTGGTGGTGCAACTGATCAAACTGTCCGCAGCATTGATGCCGAAGAAGGGGCGATGATGTTGGGTTATGCCCGTTCTGTGGTAATTGTACCTGGTTATGGTATGGCAGTTGCCCAAGCGCAACATAGCGTCCGGGAATTGTCAGATCAGCTAGAACGGATGGGCGTTGATGTCAAGTATGCGATTCACCCCGTTGCTGGGAGAATGCCGGGACACATGAATGTGTTGTTGGCGGAGGCAAATGTGCCTTATACGCAGTTGTACGATATGGATGATATTAATCCCCAGTTTGATCAAGCAGATGTGGCTTTAGTGATTGGGGCAAATGATGTGGTAAATCCGGCGGCGCGGAGTGATAAAAATAGCCCGATTTATGGTATGCCGATTTTGGAAGTAGATCGGGCGAAGCAGACGATTGTGATTAAGCGCGGGATGAGTACGGGTTTTGCCGGTGTAGATAATGAGTTGTTCTACAAGGAGAAAACGACGATGCTTTTTGGTGGCGCTAAGGATATGGTGTCGAAGTTGGTTTCTGAGGTGAAGCAACTTTAACGTAGACGCGAAGCGGCTTCCCGTAGGGTACCGCAGAGGCGCAGAGTAAAGAAAGAATGTAGAGAGTTGGCTTGCCTTGGGGGTGTGATATTCCCAGGGCAAGTTTTTTTGTTGGGGAATTACCCTTGATTACCCTAAGCAACATTTATCTAATACACCCTATATATTATAAAATGGCGATCGCATTATACCAGTTGTCTAAATCCGGCTTTTTTTTCGGATTTGCGTAGTTTACCGCCGCAGGCATCGCTATCTTATAAAATTTTGCTCTTGAAGTTTACTTTTACAATTCAGCTAAGTATTGAATACAGCGCAGTAGCAAAATATATTATAAAATTTAGCAGATATTTATGTGAAAATAATTAAGTTATTGTTTTCAGTAGGAAGATATGACTGAAATAATCTAGATATAGATTTTTCTTTGGATTCATGCACTGAACTAAAATCGCTTCTAGATGAACAATTTGATATTATCATCTCCAATTATGTTCTCATGGATTTGCTTGATCTTGAAGGAGCAATAAGAGCATTCAATCGTGTTCTCAAGCCTAGTGGTATTGCAATCCTTGTGTTCTCACATCCTTGCTTTCCTCAAGACAAATCGACGACTGTAAATGAGGATGGTACGGTTTCTTACGGTTGGGGTTCTTCTTATTTTGAAAGGACGCAACGCAACGAACAACCTTGGAAGCATTTTACAACACCATTTATCTGGTTTCACCGTCCTCTTTCGGATTATTGGAAAGCTTTTAAGTCAGCAGGTTTTTCTGTGGAGGAATTTGAAGAGCCAAGAATTACCCCAGAGCAATATCATCTTGCAGAAAACGACCGGAAGCTCTTCAATTACAAAACACGTCCCTATTCGGTAGTTTTTAAACTCCAGAAAGTTAAAATAATTCGTAATTCGTAATTACAGCGATTTTCAGGTAAATCAACCACATTGTTTTTATCTCAGGCAAAGGCGCAAAGAAAGAAAGCAAAGAACAGGGATCGCCTGCAAAATCTCACCGTGCGTAGGCGAAGCCCTCCGTTCGCGTAGCGTCTCGTAGAGAAGGCATCGCTCTCTTCCTTCTTTGCGCCTCTGTGGTTCGTTAAAAAAAGCGATCGCACTTCCAAAACTCGACCATGCGATCACTCCGGTAAGATACACTAACAATTAATCAACTTAACTTATATCGGTAATTGCCTTACCCGGAAAGTTTCATTACTGACAGAAATAATTGCCCCTACTTCTAAATCTGACTGACATTCCCTTAAAACTTCCGTCAAACGCTCATTAATTGCGTTGTAATTTTCATTTCCTAATCTAAACAAAATTACACTGGGTAAATTATCCCCACTAGTCGCTAAAAGTTGGGCAAAATCCAAGTCTACAGTTAATAGAATCCTTCCTTCTGTACGAGCTTTCACTAAAATCTGATCGTCTGGTAGTCTTTGCAACCCTTCATCACGCAAATGTACCACATCATAACCAGCAGTACGCAACCAAGACACAGTGCGTAGAGAAATTCCCATATCAGCTAAAAATTTCATTTTACTGAATTAAGCCGTTTGGAAGGGATAAACCCGTTCTTGAGTTAACCAAGCTGTGTAAAGTAAAGATTGACGAATATCCTCTAGTTCTAAATCAGGATATTCTTCTAAAATATCTTCTACAGATTTACCATTAGCTACCAAATTAACCACCAATGAAACTGGAATTCGCATCCCACGAATACACGCTTGTCCCGCCATGATACGAGGATTAAATGTAATTCTTTCCAGACCTAACATAAATTATTTTTTTGTAATATTTTCTAGTTTCTCATAAATTGCCTGAGCAGAGAGGGGATAGCTAAAGTTCACCTTTGGACATAATTTTTTGAGTTATGTAAGTCTTCATCTGGATAGTCGCAAAAGTCTTCTCCCTCTAAGTCAGAGAATATATTTAATTCACTATCAGGTGCATAGTCTGCGATCGCTGCTAGTGAAATTATGATAAGCGATCGCCTGAAAAATCCCCACAGTGCGATCGCTCTTCCTCTGTGGTTTGTTAAAAAGAGCGATCGCCTGAAAAATCCCCACAGTGCGATCGCTCTTCCTCTGCGGTTTGTTAAAAAAGCGATCGCCTGCATAATCTTTAGAGTGCGTAGGCGAAGCCCGCCGTTCGCGTAGCGTCTCGTAGAGAAGGCATCGCCCTCTTCCTGCTTTGCGCCTCTGCGTGAGATAAAAAAGCGTAGGCGAAGCCCGCCGAAGGCATCGCCTGCAAAAACTCCACCGTGCGATTATGATTAATTTGGAAAAAAATCAGAATCTAAGGTTTCATCAACAGAAAAAGGATAGTCTTTAGGAAAAATAGACAGAGGAAGACCTGTTTCAATAGATGCTTCTTTTCTAGCGTGTTGGTAACAACTGTCAAAAACTTCCGTGTAATAGTATTTTAAGCTAGGACTATCTACAAATGCTTCTTCTAATCTTTGACGATGTTCATAGATTGTATATAACCAGCTATTAGATCGGTTCTGGGGTTGAAATTTGTATTTGAGAAGGTGCATTAAAAGCACTCTAAGATTACTCCTTAAAGCATTTTTATCACTTCTTCCCATACTTTC
>NZ_JBGTFY010000207.1:0-40917 GCF_041747015.1 Nostoc sp. | reverse complement strand
GAAGAGGCATGGCAGGCATTTACTCAAGACACCGAAGCCACCGTCCTGCGGCAAAAAATAGAAAGTGTTGGTAAGGAAATCTCACAGGACGTACATTCTTATAAGGTGTACAGAAGTATTGAGCCTGCAAAAATATAGCTGATAGGGCTGATCCAGTGCTAAGCGCGTCTACACTTCCCATGAGTGGCATAGTCCTTAGCAAAAGCTGGGATCAGACTAACAGTAGGTTCCGACGCACAGTAGTAATGGGACAGGTTGGCTTGTCGTTCTATCAAGTCAAAGCAGCTTTGATTCAGATGGTGTTGGAACTTGGCTACACGGTTGAGGTAAGGGAAGGATCTCACGAGCAGATATTCCCACTGTTGGGAACTGGTAAGATTGATTTGCCAGGGCAAACGCATCTTAATTAGTCTTGACAAAAACCTTAATTAGTGTATTAACGGCAGAACAAGAATTTATTGTTTGATTGGTTTTTCAGGGGTTAAGGCATCGCTTAAAATCTTGTCAATAAGCGGGAATTAATGCGATTATTTTGAGATTTATTGACATTGAGAGTTTCTTGTTGACAAGATGCGTTTGCCCTGGCACTTGGGGAATATCTTATCTATAATCTTGCTTTTGAATACTCCCCAAACGAGCAGCATCACGAATGTTATATTCAGGACGAGTAAAGCGATTTAGCTGCATTTCAAAAAAATCTCGATTGGCTTGTAAATGTTTGGGATTTTGGTCATCTAAAGGATATAAAAGAGCAGTTCGTAAGGCTTGAATCACCGCAGAAGTTACACAGTACATTGAGCGTTGAAAACTAACACCCAATTGAATCAACATATCTTCTTCACCCCGGCAATGTTGGCTGTAGTAATCAATAAGATAAGGGGGCAAAAAATGCAACATATCTTGCATTAACAAAGTGGGAGGAATGCCAGCCGTACCCACTGGAAATACATCAGCGTAAAGAATGCCATAGTGAAAGTCTTTCTGGTCTTCTGGTACTTGACGCGCTTGAGCATTATAAGATTTTGTTCCTCGGAAGGGTGCAGTGCGGTAGAAAACAGCTTCTACATAAGGTAATGCGGCTTCATATAGCCATGTGAAACCCTTGGATTTGGAGACAATTTCGTAACATTCGCCACGAATATAAACGTGATGGTAAATGGGACGACCTGCGATCGCAAATATACCATTAACTAAGAAACTCATCGCCTCTGGGACGCTGGTAATCGTGCCTTCGTCATAGCGGTCAGACATTTCAAAGAATACCGGGGCCATGACTTCCCAGAATAAGCCCAGATTAGCGTAGTATGACATCTGGCGGCACTGTTCTAAAAACATATCGGGGAACAGCTTGTAAAGTCCCAGCATTACGGGGTTGCGTTGGAAGTAAGCTTTAATTGCCCGGTCGGCGTTGGCTTTGTATTCTTCTGAATCTAGGTAAGGGTCAAATTGCCCACCCATCCCTCTGTGCCACAACATCGCCCGCATACAAGCTTCAGCAAATTCCATGTTAATGCGATCGTGGAACAAGTGGTGCAACAATTTCGGCATTTTAAAAGTTTCACCCTTCTCGATAAATGCCAAAAGTTCTGGATGGGCTGTAGCTTCGCCGCGCCAAATTCGTAAATCGGCATCATCGCCAGCATAATGATTATGCAATTCTAAATACTCTTTAGGTAAGAAGTATTTAAAGAAGGGTAACGGGTTTAAAAATTCGCGTTCGGCAATATAAAGCAGGTCACGCCAATAAAAATCCATTGGTACAGCATAAGCTTTGTATAAACCGATAATTTGCATCAAGTTTTCTGGAGTATCAGGTAACATTGCGCCACCTGCTTCTAGACGGTGAATTACTTCAGCAAATTCATGATTTGAAGGAGGTAATTTAATTGCTGTTTTAATTGCTGTCATGGTAATTAGAAATGGGTAGAGACGCGATAACTCGCGTCTGGGGGATAGATTTTGAGACGCGATAAATCGCCGTCTCTACAAGTGTTTCGGTCTATTTTCTATTTCAGCGCTACTTCAGAGATTACGTTTTTTTCCAAGGAGGGAATTGCAGCCACCATTGTTGTAGTTGTAGATTCACTCCAACGCACTAACCAAACGGGTTGTACTCCTAAAAAGATGATAAAAGCTGCCAAAATTAAAGCTGGCATTTTTTCAGACCATAGGACTTTGGGATAGTAGGCTAAATTATCGAGTCTGCCAAAACAAGTACGGTTGAGGAGGATGACAAAATAAACTGCGGTTAAACCACTAGCTACTACACACAAAATTGTTGAGATAGGAAAGACAGAGAAACTACCTTGAAAAACGATAAATTCGGCGATGAATCCTGTTAAACCGGGAATACCTGCACTAGCCATACCACCTAAAACCAGTAGGGCACTAATTAGAGGTAAACCGCGTATGGGACTCATTAAGCCATTGAGTTTATCTAACTCACGAGTGCCGACTTTAGCTTCTACAACTCCTACCAAGTGGAAGAGAATCGCCAAAATGATGCCGTGGCTAAACATTTGGGCGACTGCACCAACGAGTGCTAAAGGAGTACTGGCGGCACTAGCTAGCAATACGTAGCCCATGTGGCCGATAGAACTGTATGCTACCATGCGCTTGATATCTTTTTGAGCGATCGCAATTACAGCCCCATAGAGGGCGGTGATTGCTCCCCAAATTGCCAAAGTCGGAGCAATAATACTCCAAGCATGGGGAAACATACCCAAGCCAAATCGCAACAGTCCATAGGTTCCCAACTTTGCCAACACACCACCGAGAAGAATGGCAATTGGTGCTGAAGCTTCAACATAAGCATCCGGTAGCCAAGTATGAAAGGGAACTAAGGGAATTTTTATCCCAAAACCTAATACTATCCCTGCTAGTAAAAGGATTTGTTTTGCTGTTGACAAGTTTTCTGTAGAGACTGCATCAAAAGCAAAATTGGTAGAACCACTCAGCCACACCATACCCAAGAATGTTGCCAGAATTAATGCTCCCGAAACAGCAGTATAAATCAGGAACTTCATCCCAGCATAAGCTCGTTTTTCCCCTCCCCAAATGGAAATTAGTAAATAAAAGGGGATTAATTCTAGTTCGTAAAATAGGAAGAATAGCAGCAAATTCTCTGCTAGAAAAGCACCTGCTACCCCACCACTAACTAATAAAATCATCGAGTAAAACAGCCGGGGGCGTTCAGTTTGGCTACTGCTGCTGTAGATAGCAATCCAAGTTAGCAGGCTATTTAATACCACCATCAATATAGAAAGCCCATCAGCCCCTAATTGATAACTCAAACCGAGAGTTTCATTCCAGGGAAGATATTCTTGAAATTGCATCCCAGGATTGCTGATATCAAATTTCATCAGGATAAAAAGGTTCCAGACAAAAACTATCCCAGAAAACCATAATGCTGTTAAACGAATGCGATTCTTAGGAAGACTTACAGGTAATAATACTATGAAAATAGCGGCAAAAATCGGCAGCCAAATCAAAACACTTAACATGGTAATTTTGTCCTTTGTGCTTTATCCTTGTTCCTCGTTCCTAGTCTTCGACTGGGAACGAGATTTAAAAAGCTAGCCTACTCTACTGATTCTGCCAGTATCTAAATCATAGTAACCACCGGCTATTGTCAGTTTTTCTTCATCTATTAACTTAGATAAAACTGGCGATGATTTCAACTTTCTAACTTGCGACAAAATATTTGCTTTACAGGCATTTTCTAGCTTGTCTCCTGATTGATCTTTTGAGCTTTCTACACTTGGTTTAATCGCCTCAAGTAAACTACCAATTTGCCCTGGTACTTGAGCACCTTTGATTGCCGCATCTACCGCACCACATCTTTCATGTCCAACTACCATGATCACCTTAGAGCCTAACACTAAGCTGCCAAATTCTAGGCTACCAATTTCTTCTGGTGTAGCAATATTACCAGCTACGCGACAGACAAATAAATCTCCAAGTCCTTGGTCAAAGACAATCTCTGAAGGAACTCGTGAATCTGCACACCCTAAAATCGAAGCAAATGGTTTTTGACCTTTGGCTATTTCAACTAAACGTGAATAGGTTTGGTTGCCGTTGCGACGTTTTCTTTTCACGAATCTGTCATTACCATCTAGTAATTCTTGTAATGCTTTATCGGGGGTAATTTCATCTTCTGCTGGCGCTTTTTCGGCTGCAAGTAAGTTTGAGCCAAGCCCTGCTGTCACTACCCCTGTACCAATCGCACCTGCACCAAACTTGAGTAAACTTCTTCTAGAAAGATTTAACTGGGTATGTTGTATGCTCATTGAATTATCCTTACAATATTAAACTGTCAGTTTGCACTAAAACGGTCACTAACTACCTGATTGTCGAGATTTGGAAAATCACATCTAAAAACTGCACTCCCCAAAATGGCCAAGTTACCCAGATTCCTAAAACGCTTACTCCTAAAAGAACAGTTAAGGTATAAAACTGGGGTTGTCCAGAAGTGCTATATTTGAGAGTCTCGCCACCTAATAGGGAAAATAAACCAACTAAATTAACGATGCCATCAACCACAAAGCGGTCAATCATATCGGCAAGTTGGGAAATTTTGGCAACGCTGAAAATAATGGTCATCCGATACAGTTTGGGAGTGTAAAAGTCGTATGCAAATAAGTCTTGCAAACCTTTCCAAGGTAGGCGAATCGGTTTAGGAATATTGCCTAAATAAATCACGCCAGTAATGCTGCAACCAAAAATACTCGACCAAATTAACAGTAGTACGACATCTTTATTTAGAGTTGCCCAATCGGGTAAAAGTGATAAGCTTTGTAACACTAACGGCAGATGCAGGGTAAAACCAAGTAAAATCATCATCGGTAAAATCATCGGCCAATGAGCTTCAGGCGATCGCTCACTCATCTGTTTAGGTTTACCACCAAAAATTAAACCAAATTCTCTGGTTAAACTCACGGCTGTCAAAGCATTTACCGTTATCACTATTCCCACTAACCAAGGTTGCGTTTCCCACAACCCATCGGCTAACTTTATCAGTGCCCAAAAGCTACCCAAGGGTGGAAAACCAATTAACCCTAAAGTCCCGACGATAAATGCTATTCCTGAAATCGGGCGGCGTGTCCACAGTCCGCCTAATTGGGTAACATCTTGGGTGATGCTATTCCAGATAATTCCCCCAGTACTCATGACTAATAGCGCTGCGGATATGGCATTGGTGAGTACTAACAACAGTGCTGCTTCGTTTTGCTGCACTCCGACAGCAATGAACACTAAGCCCATGTATGCACTGACAGAATAGGATTGACAGCGTTTAACGTCAATTTGGGCGATCGCAATTAAAGAAGCACCCACGGCTGTCACCGCACCAATTGCCACCATTGCAGAGGAAACTATGGGCGACAGGCTTAACACAGGTTGCAGTTTAATCAGCACCCACGCACCACTAGCGACTACTACCGAGTTCCGCAAAATTGTACTAGGAACCGGGCCTTCCATCGCTTCATCTAGCCATAGGTGCAGAGGAAATTGGGCGCATTTGCCCATCGGGCCAGCAATTAAAGCTAAACCCACAAGTGCCATTGTTGTCGGGTTAACATTTGCAGTAGTCGCCCACTCAGCTAGTTCTGGATAATTCCAAGTTCCAGCTAAAGGCCATAGTGCCAATACACCCATCAGCAAGAATAAGTCTCCCACCCGCTTGGTTAGAAAAGCATCTCTCGCACCCGTGACTACCAACGGCTGACTAAACCATAAGCCAACTAACAGGTAGGTTCCTAAAGTTAGGATTTCCAGAATTATATAACTGAAAAACAAGTTATTACATAAAGCAAGGGCGCATAATCCTGCTTCAAATAATCCCAACAAAGAATAGAAGCGTCCCCAACCCCAATCCATTTCCATGTAGCCGATCGCAAATATCTGCGCCAGGAAATTCAAGCCACTAATCACAACTAAAGCGCCGACACTAATCGAGGAAATTTCTAAAGCAATGGTGAGGTCTAAACCAGCCGTAGACAGCCAAGGAATAAACACTTGTTGGGGTGGCTGATTCCAAGTTGCTTGTAAAGCGATGGCACTATGCACAAACGCCAACAATGTCATGATCAAATTGACATAACCCGCCGGTCTTGGCCCTGTGTGACGAATGATCCCCGGCGACCAAGGCACGGCTAACAAGCCACCTATTAAGGCATAGCAAGGAACTAGCCAAACAGTCTCAAGTAGAAACTGAGCCATCAATTTACCTCTAGATTTTCATCAAAAATTCTGGGTTTTAAATTAACTTGCGTTGATCCCAGTTAACCCTGCGATGTCTACGACGCGCGTAGCTGCCGCAGATAATGTAAATTTGTCTTTGCTGATTTTTGTTACAAACAGCTTACCTTTATATCAAGCAAAATGGAATTACTTTACTAGATAAATTTGAGATTATTGCTCTAATTAATTCTTATGTAATCAACTATTCGAGCAACGAATAGTAACGATTAATTTTTATCTATACATTGAGTCAGGGATGAATCAATAGTTATCATTAGTTTTATCAATTGCTCTAAATGACAAGAGACGCAATTGATTGCGTCTCTACAAATCGACTAAATATAATCTATATTTGTGTGCTTTTGTCAACCTGCCAGCAAGAGATAGCAATGGCAGGTGGTGAGGCAACTTGGCTGATCGGGGCGGGTTTCATATCGCGGTAGTCTAGGAGTTGGACTAAGATCAGGTAGGCGATCGCTAAAATCACAGAAATCGCACCTGTAATCACGGCAACTATTTTTGAGCGGCTCATTAGTATTTCCTGTAATGCAAGTTATTGTGTTGTGCCTATATCTACATTAATACTTGAGAAACACAATACACACTTACCGATATACATCGCTACGATGGGCTATCAATAGTTTTCATGTATTTAAACCACATCTGTCGTAAGGGTTTAGCATTGCTCATACGTGTCAACTTAAGCTCAAACACTAGAATTTATCGTCGTTTTAGATCCCCCAACCCCCTTAAAAAGGGGGCACAAGATTCTAGTTCCCCCTTTTTTAAGGGGGGTTAGGGGGGATCGAAAAGCTGTGGTCTATTTACCTGAAAATAGCTGTAAGTCGCTTTTAGTATAAAAGTGCAAAAATCAGCTTTTGAACTTCAACGTTGACCTTTTGAACCTCAACGTTGACCTTCTGAGGCTCGACGTTGACCTTCTGAGGCTCGACGTTGACCTTCTGAGGCTCAATGTTGACCTTCCGAGGCTCGACGTTGACCTTCCGAGGCTCGACGTTGACCTTCCGAGGCTTGATGTTGACCTTCCGAGGCTCGACTAACAAATATATCTAACTATTCCTGAATTTACAGGGGTAAACGTGTAGTAAAATTTGCTCACCTTCGTAAAGTGCAACATGGCTTTAGACTTCTCCGGTCAAAATCTCCGAGGACGCAACTTCAAAGATAGACAAGACCTTGCGGGTGCAAACTTTAGCTATGCCGACATCCAAGGGGCAAACTTTACCAATGCTAATTTGAAAGGGGCAAACTTCACTGGAGTAAAAGCGGGACTACAATATCGGTGGGTAACGGGTTTGGCAATAAGCTCGTTAATACTTTCTACACTATTGGCATTCTTTGCTTCGTTAGCTGGTGTTCTTGGAGGAGGGACTCTAGTAGCAGTAAAAATTCCACATTTGTCATCCGTTGTGATTATTTTGATCACACTTTTAATTATCTCTATTATTACCAAACGACAGGGTTTAGCAGATGGTGGATTAGTTGCTTTGAGTTTGATTGTGATTGCAACAGCTGCTTGGCTTTGGTTGACAACTATACAAAGACCAAGATACATAACATACTCAATAACTCAAAGTGTGGCTTGGGTAGCTGTATCCATCGCCTGGGCAGCAGCAGGCACTATATTTGAAGCAACATTTAGTGCTGTGTGTGGTACTGCATTTAGTGCTGTGTTAGGCAAGATGCCTTGGGATAAGTCCAATGAGGAAAGTAGGAATGAATTTAGCGCTGTATTTGGAACTGTCTTTGGCGCAGCAATCATAATTGTTGCTTGGGCAAATATTGGAACCATATTTGTAAATAATAATTTTGGAAATTTGTTTGGAGCAATGGCAGTACTAATAATCGGAGGGACATTAGGTGTTGATATTAGTCTGCAAGCTTTAGCAAATGAGCAAAAGTATGCTTGGATTATTAAAAGAGCAATTTTCTTTGCTGCAATCAAAGGCACTAGCTTTTATGGCGCTGACTTAACCAACGCTGATTTTACCCAAGCTACTGTCAAAAGTACAGATTTCCAAAATGCTATCCTCACTTGTACGTGTTGGCATCAGGTAAAAATGCTTGATCTTGTTCGTCCTGGTTGGACTTATCTTCAAAATCCCCAAGTACGGCAATTATTAGTTACTAGACAAAGACAGGATAAAAACTTTGACCGTCAAAATCTGCGCGGTGTCAACTTACAAGCAGCTAACCTAGCCGATGCCAGCTTTATTGGTACTGATCTGAATGAAGCTAATTTACAAGATGCCAATTTATCAAGAGCAAAGTTAAAGCAAACGCAACTAGACGGCACAGATTTAACAGGTGCAACCCTCACCGGAGCCTACATCGAAGATTGGGGGATTACAAATACAACTAAATTACATGGGGTGAGGTGTGAATATGTCTTCATGCGCTTACCGACAAAAGAAGACCCCGATCCTCTCCGCAAACCAGATAATAAACAAGAGGTATTTGTAGACGGCGACTTTGCCGACTTTATCCAGCCAATTTTTGACACCCTCGACTTATACCATAATCAAGGCGTTGACCCTCGTGCGATCGCTATTGCCTTCAAAAACCTTACCGAAAACCATCCAGAAGCCGAGTTAGAAATCGTGGCAATGGAGAAACGCGGCGATGATAAAATCTTGCTCAGAGCCAAAACCGCCGCAGGTAGCGATAAATCTCAACTGAGTGGAGAATATTTTGATGACTATAATCAACTCAAAGTTTTATCGCAGAGTCAGCAATTATTGCTTATAGAAAAAGATAGTTATATTAGTGATTTAAAAAATATGATCACAACTGCACTCCAGCAGCCTAAATCTTATACACAAGGAAATACCATCATGTCAGATATCAGTGGCATCAATATTCAAGGCAGCAGTAATGTCAGCGGTATCGCTGGCGGTGGTTCTGTTGCTAATCTGGGAACCATCAGCGGTAATGTAAATATTGCCCTGAATCAGTTGCCTGATGCAACCGATGCCGAGAAACCCGGCATTAAAGAATTGTTGACGCAGTTGCACGAAGTAATTTCACAGTCCTCAGATTTGCCGGAAACAGACAAAGCTGATGCATTGTTACAGGTAGAAGCTTTAGCAGAAGCAGGTAAAAATCCTCAAGAATCGACTAAGCAAAAGACTGCAAAAAATGCAATCACCATGTTGAAAGGGCTATTTTCTGGTTTACCTGCGATCGCTTCGCTAGTTGAAGCGACTAATAAATTATTACCTGCGATCGCAAAACTATTCGGTTTGGGATAATTTAACGTGAGTTAGACAAACCTCTCCTAGCCTTAAATTAAAGCTCAATTCTCTCCCTTTCCGACTATACAAAAGTCGAATTACCCCCCTTAATCCCCCCTTGTAAAGGGGGGAAAAGAAATCTAGTTCCCTCCCCTTTACAAGGGGAGGGTTAGGGTGGGGTAAAACGCTGGTTAATCAACTATTTCAGACTTGTCTATACACCCTCTCCGACTCGGAGAGGGACGGTTTTACGTAGTTAAAACCAGGGAGAGGTCTTTTTATTCAGCTACTTTCTTCATTCTCAGGTAATTTTGGAATGTAGAGTTAAATTTTTCCAAAATGTCTTTAACTGAAGAAATTCTTTCCCAATTACCCGGCGATGTTTTAGGAGGGTTGCGTCAAAGCGATCGCATTTTATCATCTCTGCGCGAAAACACCGCACCTATCCCAACGTTAGTTAAAGAAAATCAACAGCCTTTAGGTGTCGTAGACTTCGATGTAATTATCTGCGGTGGCACTTTGGGCATTTTAATTGGTTGCGCCTTAGCTGTGAAGGGGCTACGGGTGGCGTTGATGGAACGGGGAATTTTGCGGGGGAGAGAACAAGAGTGGAATATTTCGCGTAAAGAATTAGATGTGTTTGTGGAATTGAAGTTGCTAACAGAAGAGGAATTATTAAGTGCGATCGCCACTAAATATAACCCAGCGCGAGTTAGTTTTAATGGTGGTACACAAGTTTGGGTAGAGGATGTCTTGAATATCGGCGTAGATCCAGTTTATCTACTGGCTACCTTGAAAAACCGATTTCTCGCCACAGGTGGAAAGTTGTTAGAAAACACACCCTTTACTGAAGCGATGGTTCATCCAGATGGGGTGATGGTAAATAACCAATTCAAAACTCGGTTATTAATCGACGCAATGGGACATCTTTCACCCATTACCCAACAAGCACGCCAAGGCAAAAAACCAGACGCGCTGTGCTTAGTTGTGGGAAGTTGCGCCCAAGGTTTTCCGGAAAATAACTCAGGCGACTTGTTGTTATCATTTACATCTTTGCAGAATCAATGCCAGTACTTCTGGGAAGCGTTTCCAGCCAGGGATGGCAGAACCACTTACTTGTTTACTTACATGGATGCACATCCTCAACGCTTGAGTTTAGAAGCTCTGTTTGATGAATACCTGCGTCTTTTACCAGAATATCAGGGAGTGGAATTGAGCAAATTGAAATTTCAGCGATCGCTATTTGGCTTCTTTCCCACCTATCGCCAAAGTCCCCTAAAAACCCCTTGGAATCGCATTCTACCAGTGGGTGATAGCAGTGGTAATCAATCTCCCTTAAGTTTTGGTGGTTTTGGAGCAATGGTGCGTCATTTGAAGCGTTTAACTTATGGCATTTACGAAGCGCTAGAAACAGAACAATTATCTGCAAAAGCGATGGTATTGCTGCAACCCTATCAGCCCAGTTTGACTGTTACCTGGTTGTTTCAAAGGGCGATGAGTGTTGGTGTAAATCAGAAAATTGCTCCAGATCAAATTAACCAACTACTCTCGGCAGTATTTCAGGAAATGCAACAGTTGGGTACCCCAGTGCTAAAACCATTTTTACAGGATATAGTACAGTTTTCGGCACTAACGCAAACATTGTTAAAAACTGGTTTATCTCATCCGATATTAGTTGCTAAGATAATTCCGCAAGTAGGTTTAGGAAGTTTGTTAGATTGGATGGTGCATTACAGTAATTTAGGTGTATATACTGCCTTGTTTTGGTTGAGTCCAATGCTAGAAACATGGATTAAGAATCAACCAAATGAACAACAATATTACTGGCATCGTTTGATTGATGCTTGGAAGTATGGTTCTGGCGGTGATTACTCAGATGAAACTTAAATAATATCTGTGTGAGGATAACATGATTGAACGGAAATCTGTAGGAATCAAATACTTTGCAGTACTGATTGGTTTTCTGCGCGATCGCCCAGGTTTTCTAGAAGAAGTTCGTCAAGGTACACGATTACCAACTAAAATCATTTCTCTGCTAGTTTGTAGTTCCTTATTTCTCGCTGCTTATGGCGCAATCATTGGGGCATATCATAGCTGGATGCAAGCTTTATCTTCTGCCATTAAACTCCCAGCCCTTTATTTAATCACACTTTTGATTTGTATCCCGACGTTGTTTTTTGCTAACATTATTTTTGGTTCAAAACGCACTTTTGGACAGCATCTAGCATTAGTATTAACTGCGGTTTCAATCACCAGTGTACTTTTATTTAGCTTTGCACCAATTACACTGTTTTTCTTGATTACTACTAATAATTACCAATTTTTAATTCTGTTAAATGTATTTGTCTTTGCCTTGACTGGATTTATTGGTGTTTCGTCTTTATATCAAGCTACGAGTTTAGTTTTAGAACAAGATAACGAAGGTAGCAAGACACGCCAGAAGATTTTACAATTTTGGCTATTTCTCTACGCTTTCGTAGGCAGTCAGTTAGGATGGACTCTCAGACCATTTTTTGGCACACCTGGTTCTGTCTTTGAATTGTTCCGCGAAAGAGAAGGCAATTTCTATTTAAGTGTCATTAAATCTATTGGCTATCTCTTGGGAATTCGTTAATTAGTAATTAGTAATTCAACAAAATATCCAACACATAAAATTATGCTGAAAAAGCAAAATGTCGGGATTCAACAATTTGGTGTTTTGGTTAACTTATTGCGCGATCGCCAGTCATTTTTAGAAGAAATTCGTCAGGGAATAAGATTACAAAATAAAATCAGTTCTCTATTCGTAACTAGTTCTATTTTCTTTGCCCTCTACGGCGCGATTATCGGTGCAGCCCACAGTTGGGCACAAGCATTATCCGGTGCTATCAAACTTCCAGCATTTTATTTATTAACACTGATCATTTGTTTCCCAACGTTGTTCTTTTTTAATGTTTTGTTTGGTTCCCGGAGCAGTATTCAACAACATTTTGTTGTGTTGCTCACATCTGTATCGGTAATTAGTGTGCTTTTATTCAGCTTGGCACCAGTTACGCTATTTTTTCTCATTACTACACCCGACTCTTATCAATTTTTTAAACTGTTGAATGTATTAATTTTTGGCATCACAGGCATCTTTGGTGTTAAATTCCTTTATGAAGGAATGCAATTACTTTCTCAACAAGATGAAGTGGGCAAAAAAACTCGTACCACTATTTTAAGATCCTGGTTATTGCTTTATGCCTTTGTTGGTATGCAATTAGGATGGTTTCTCAGACCGTTTTTTGGTGCCCCTGACTCCAAATTTGAGTTGTTCCGGGCAGTAAAAGGCAACTTTTATCTGGATATTGTCACGGCAATTTCCGAAATTTTGGGTTTTCGTTAATTTCAGATTGCAAAACACATAGATAGCGCAATACGCTTGGGTTCGTGCCAAAAACTTTAAACTGCGTAGGTTGGGTTGAGGAACAAAACCCAACATTTCCCAGGCTTTGTTAGGTTGCGCTTTGCTTAACCCAAGCGTATTGATATATAGTAATCCTAAATCATTCGTGAACAACAAGAACCCCGACTTCTCTAAGAAGTCGGGGTTCTGAGTCTTGTGAACTATTTATTTAGAGCTTCCTGACACTTCCATAATTTGTGCTTCAGGTTTTACCCTGGCTTGTGCCTCTAAAAATTCAGCTACTTGAGCTTCAATTTCATCCCGGACAATTTGGCGATATTCCACGAAATGCTCAATTTGGGCACAAACGGCTAAGTAGCTACTCACCCCACCCCGATTATGCTGATACATATTCCATAAGTTGCGCCAGAATTGCCAGCGCGTCTGACGACGTACACCCTGCCGCCAGCAAATGATCATCAACGCCCGGAGTACTTTCCAGTTCAATGGTTTCTTAGCACCTTTGCCCTTTTTTGGGTAAGTTGCTTCGCCCAAAAGACGGAAGTGTTTATATGTACGCTCCAAAAACCGCTCTGGTTCATACAAATCCCAGAACGCCTGCACATATTCTTGAGCAATGTCTTCTAACGGTCGAGTTGGTACAAAGTTCATCAACGTGGTTTGGTTGATGTTGGCAGATTTGCTCTGGAGTCGTCCTTCCTTTTCTAATCTATGCCAGAGGGCTGTATCTGGAAGCGCTTGCAGCATACTAAATAAGGCTGTGGGAATTGCTGTTTGCTCGACAAATTTCACAATTCGCCCGCCTGCTCCGGCTTTTTCACCATCAAACCCAATGATAAAGCCTGCCATGACTCGCAACCCTGAGCGGGTAATCTTATGCACCGCTTCCGTGAGTGAGTCTCGTGTGTTTTGGTATTTCTGAGTAAAGGCGAGACTTTCTTCGTCGGGGGTTTCAATTCCCAGAAAAACGGCTCCAAAATTACACGTTACCATCAAATCCATCAGTTCTTGATCTTGGGCTAAATCAACTGAAGCCTCTGTGGCAAAGGAAAAAGGATAGTTATGTTCCACCATCCAGGGTACAAGGGACTTCAAAAATAATTTGACATTCCGCTTATTGCCGATGAAGTTGTCATCCACCATAAAAATACTGCGTCGCCAACCCAGTTTATACAAATAATCAAGTTCTGCTAATAGTTGATCTGGGTTTTTGGTACGGGGTTTGCGACCGTAAAGCACAATAATGTCGCAGAATTCACACTGAAAAGGACATCCACGGGAAAATTGCACCGACATCTCCGCATAGGCATCAAATTCTAGCAGATCAAAGCGAGGAATCGGAGTATTGCTAACATCTGGTTTTTCACCGTCAGAGCGAAATATGCCTGTGCGATCGCCGCGTGCGATCGCTGCTACAAATAAGGGTAGGGTAATTTCTCCTTCGTCTAATATCAAATAGTCGGCTCCGACGGATGTCATTTCACCCGGTAGCGCTGTCGGGAAGGGGCCACCCACAGCGACACGTTTACCTCTCTGCTTTGCCTCCAATATCTGAGAAAGCAAATCCTCTTTCTGCACAATCATCGCCGACATAATAACCAAATCTGCCCAAGCCCATTCTGCTTCCGTACAGAGGCGAACATTTCTATCTACCAGCTTGAACTGCCATTCTTGGGGTAAAATCGCGGCTACAGTCACCAAGCCTAAAGGCGGTAGCATAGCTTTCCGGTCTAATAAAGCCAGTGTTTTTTCAAACGACCAAAAACTTTTTGGAAAACGGGGGTATAGAAGTAAAACATTCATATTTGATGCTTATAAAGTTTGATTTTAGGTGCTGGTTGAGTTCATGTAAAGCTGAATCAACCTGACAACAGATTAAAGAAGCTTCTTTATCCAGTACTTGTAACATCTATTGTGACTTATTTGGCAAATTGGCAACTCTGAGAAAATTAACTGTGTTACTTTCAATACTATACAAGGTGTATTTGCACTTTCAAGCTATTTTAGACGGGCTGCAACCCGTCTTTATTTATCACCAGCCTCGTCAATCTCGTTTCCAAGTCTAAGAAGGAAATGCACTTCAAAGCAGCTCTGACGCGAATTTGGCAAGGCGGAGCCAAACCAAGAGTAACTTTTAACGGAGCGCGGAAGTCCCCATCTTCTCTGCGAGACGCTACGCGAACAAGGTACTCCTAAGATGGGGATTGTGAGCGGGTGATAAGGATTACATCTAGAATTGATTTTTTACACAGTAAAAACAAATTCTGGATGTATGACGAATCGCCATCGCCCTTGGCGTCTCCCCTTCTCCCAAAGGGAGAGGCTAGCGCCAAGGGAGAAGAGAAAGATTTGGGTCTTGTCTTGAAAAGTTCTGCGCCCGGAAACCAGGACGCACAGACTTTTCGCTGGGAACCAGGACTCCTGCCCTTGGAGGGAATGTCAGACCAAAAAAACTATGGAGTAATTGATGCTATTGCCGATGAATTGGGAAGCTCAGACAACAGAGGTAGGCAAGTCTGAGTAGTTCACCCTATTACTCCTGAAAGCGGGTGCAGTATTGTTAAATGAAAACTATGCCTGGTTTCAGTTTTCAGATACCGTTCTTGCAAGGGTTGCCACTGCTGCCACGACTGGTAACGATTTTCGGTTAGCAAATTAGCAAGGGTGGGCATCTGAGCCTGAATTTCTGACTTAAAGATATCTGCAAGCCACTCAGCCAAAACCACACTATCTTGCATTGTACCCAAAATTTCTTGGATAGTTTTCACTTCTGTAAGATAAGCTGCGTAAGACTCGCCATATAGATCAGTAAATAACTCCATCTGGTAGCGTATACGTTTAGCTTCTTTTCGCAAACTATGAAGAATTTTGCCTTCTATGATCAATTGTTGTTCTATCTTTTCTAGTTCCCAGTTTTTCTGGATTTTAACTTCGGAGTCCACAAATTGAGTGCCAACTAGCCAACCCGGATGCAGTAAGAAGTTACTAACTTCTGGTAACAGTAAGTCTGGTAGCACTTGTTGAATGGTAAAAGATGCGAAGGGTTGATAATTGGGTTTATCTAACCACTTATCCAATGCGTCTTTTAGAGACTTATAAGATTCATTCTTTAACGTTTTCTGTACACTCGATAGTACATCTTCACGTTGTTTAGCCAAAGCTGTGAAAGCTGTTTGCAGAGATTCCTGCTCTTTGCGGGGTAAATTTGGTTTGTAATTGTTTTCCAAACTTTCTTTAAGTACGTCTAAATCTCGTAGACTACCAAGACGACGGGCTATTTTACCGATATTTTTATCGCTGACTGGTTTGGATACATCCACCGCTAGCCCAAACCGAGTTACAGCCGTGCGTAGGCGACGCATTCCCACTCGCATTTGGTGCAACGCTTCTGGATCTTCATCTTTCTTCACTGATTTTTCCCACTTCAAGGTTTTCTTAAAGTGTTTTTGAATCGCTTGGTAGGCGTAGTCTCCTAGAGTTTTTACAGTGGGTTGTGTGGCTAATTTCATAATTGATCTTAATGACTACCTAATCAGGTTATTGCATAATAACATTAGTTAAAAAGTTGCATCCAGTTTTGATATTGTTTTATTCAATGAGGATTGTAAAGTATGCTTATAATTATTGACAGTTGATCATTTTCTATAAAGATGCCATATTTATCAAAGGTATTAACAGCAGATTCATTCTGACGATTTAATCTGAGCAAGAACTTGGTTATTAAATCTGAAAATATTATAATAACATAACTCATTAACATTTTTGTAAATATGGAGATGATTTAAAATGCCAAACTCACACTTGCTTAATCAAGTTTTATTGACTTTTGTAGATAATTTTAAACAACATAGAGAAGACTTATCAGCAGTGCTCCTAACACACCAAAAGTATTTATGGTTGGGGTCAGATGAAACCTCAACGATTGAACGTCTCTCTTTAGTTAATACTGATAAATTTACAGAACATGAAAAATTTCGGGTAGCAGAATTTATTAGTTTACCTGCACCAGAAGACGAAGAAATTGACATAGAAGGACTTGCTTACACTGATAATTACCTATGGTTTGTTGGTTCTCACAGTTACAAACGTAAAAAATCCAAACCCGATAAAACTGATGCAAACAATTTTAAAAGGCTGGCAAAAATTGAATCAGAACCCAACCGTTACCTTTTAGGACGGATTCCTCTGATAGATGGTAAGTTGTTCTCTTGTTGCCCACACCCCCAAAATTCAGATGTGCAGTTGAATGCCGCTAAACTAGAGTTAACGAATCAGGGTAATTTACTGATGACAGCTTTAGTAAATGATCCCCATTTAGGCTCGTTCATTAAGGCAGCAATTCCGGGAAAGGAGAATGGCTTTGATATTGAAGGAATAGGCATTTATCAAAACCGCATTTTTCTGGGTTTGCGTGGCCCTGTGTTGCAGGGTTGGGCTGTCGTACTGGAAATAGAGTTAGAAGATTCTAGCCCTGGACTATTGAAACTGAGGCAAATTGGGGAAGTGAAGGAGGTATATAAAAAGCATTTTATCTGGTTGAATGGTTTGGGAATTCGGGATTTGTATGTATATGGAAAAGACTTATTTATTTTAGCTGGCCCAACAATGGATTTAGATGGACCTGTGCAAATTTATCGCTGGATAAATGGTGTGAATTCACGAGAGAATGTCTTCAGCAATCCAGATTTTGTGCAAGATATTCCCTATGGAAATCGGGAAGATCACGCTGAGGGAATAACGATGTTTGAGGATATAGCTGGCATACCTTCGCTATTAGTAGTTTATGACTCTCCAGCAAAAACTAGGCTGGTGGGTGATGATAGTGTAATGGCGGATGTGTTTAAGCTGGGCTTTTCCTGATACAGGACTGTTGCGAATTGGACGTACACTCATCAAAACGCGATACCTTCGGTGAGCTTCGCTAACGCCAAACTATCAGCGTAACAACCTTATCCGTACCCTTCGCCGGATGATGGCTACCCTCAACTGGAACCCTTGGTCATTCACAAACAAAACAACCCTCCTCTTCACCTTCATCTATACAATGCATCGTCTATGGACTTGGAATAACATCCTGACACCAAAGTACTTGCAAAATTTATTTGGAACTACTCATTAATAAAAACAAAGGACAAATGACTAAAATCCAAAATTGGTATAAGCTGGCTTTAACTTCCGCAGAAAGTTAAGTATGGCTGAAACAACAGCATCGGGTGACTCAATCAAGAAGCCATGACCACCACCATCGAGGACTACAAGTTCAGCGTTGGGAATACCTTGAGCAAGTTGCTGAGAAAACTTTGGCGGGGTGAGAATGTCTTGTTTACCAACCAGAACTAAGGTAGGACAATGAATCTGTTGAAGACGGTTTGTTGTGTCACAGTCAAGCATGGCTCGGCTGTGATGATAAAGTGAATGAGTGGCAGGTGGGAAGGGATATCTAATTGCAAATTCGATCAGACCTTCGATCATCCCAGGAATCGAGTAGAAGGCATCTGTAAAGATCCAGGGTAATACAACTTTTTCATAAAGTTTCAGGTTTACATTACTAGGGAGATCGCCCCAAGTTTCAATGATGCTATTAAATAGTCCATCACCCTTTGCCAAAGATGAGAGTAGCATCAGACTTTGTACCTTTTCAGGGTGTGCTAATGCGAATTCTTGGGCTATCTGAGCACCCATTGAATGACCTGCTAGATGCACCTTATCGATCGCAATGTGATCGAGTAATGCTGCAATGTCACTAGCCATCTGCTTCAGATTATAAGGGGTTTCAGGGGCAGAACTTCTTCCCATGCCTCGGTTGTCTAAGCGAATGACTTGATACTGCGAAGTTAGTGATGGCATGATCAGCGACCAATAAGCATGATCGCAAAGGAAGCCAGCTATCAATAGCAAAGGCTCACCTGTTCCTTTAATGTCGTAAAACAAATCTATCCCGTTAATCTGAACTTTGGGCATAGTCAAGAGTGCTAAGTTAAAAATGCTGTTAGCGGTAGCAGAGCATTTAGCAAATGCTGAGTATTTTTACTTGATTAAATACTTAATACTGAATTTGGTAAATAATTCTGCTAAACCTTATTATGAAGCAGGGATAGATAAAGCTACACTCTTAGGTCTTAAAATCTCTCGTCGACTAAAATCTGATAGCCGTTGGCGGGGCGATTGGTCATGTTGCAGTAGCTGCGATCGCCATTAATTCCCCGATCATAATATCGGATTATACTTTTGCTACGTGTAGCTGCCGTGTGCGAGGCGATGCAATATTCACGAGCAGCATAAATCAAAAATCAAGACGGTAGTACTTTCAGATGGTTGGTCTTAGCTTGCTGCCATAGAGTATCAATAGTCACAAACTCATAACTTTGTTGTAGCAGTTGCGGAATCAGGATTTGGATTGTGGCAGCAACATCTTCTCCACCGTAAGCACCATCATGTAAAACAATCAGCGAACCATTTTTGACCTGCTGCACAATTCGCTGTACCACAGTCGTAACGCCTGGTCGCACCCAGTCTTCTGGTACAACACTCCACATCACTGGACGGTAATTCCACTGAAATAATAATTTTAAAGTAGCAGGTATGAATAAACCATTAGGAGGGCGAACATCCCGCACTTTTTCAGGTTGCAGGTTGCAGGCATTGGAGATGGCAGCTTGAGTTTTTTCTAAACTGTCCTTCAGATCATTTGGAGAAAGCATCGGAAAAGAGCGATGATCGTAGCCATGTAATCCGATCCAGTGGCCGCGATCGCTCACGGCTTTAGCGATCGCTGGTGAACGGTTGACGCAAACACCCAACCAAAAAAAACTGGCTGTAATATTGTAGCGGTCTAACACTGCCAAAACTTCGGGTGTGTATTGCGGATGGGGTCCATCATCAAACGTTAAGGCGATCGCTTTAGAATTGCGATCGCCGCACCAAAGGCAATTGGGAAAACTCGGCTGGAGAATTCGGTAGAAAAGTGGGAACAGGGGAGCTAGCTGCATTTTGCGTTTATCTGCTGCTGATAAATTTTTCTAGGTGTTGCTTGTGAAACTGCGATGTCTGCGACGGGTTACGCCTCAATACTTTTCGGATAAGCCTAATAATCTCTCTTTTGGCCTCTTAATTGGTTAAAGGATAAGGGGTAAAGGTAAATTCAAACCCTTTCCCCCTTCCCCCAAAAAGGGCGTTGCATAATAAAGGGATGAATTGAAGTATTATACTATGCAATGCTCAAAATCTCTACATTTAACACCTAAAAACTGGAGTTTAAACCCACACGAAAAGTGAATCCAGGGCTATATATGCGATTAACTCGCTCATATTGCTCACCGAGTAAATTTTCTAAGTAAACTGTCAGTCCTAAATTTCTAGTTAAAGGTATGCGACCGCTCAAATCTAAATTAACGAAAGACGGTGCAAAATCTGTAGTCCTGTCACCAGGGTTAGTAAAAAAGGCTCTGCGAGTGCCACTATTGTAAGTGACATATAAGTTAGCCTGCCAACCCGCATTTTGATAACCTACACCAGTTTGGAGTACAGAGTAGGGAATAAAACTTAACTGTAAACCTCTTTCTGAGCCTGTTTTTATTTGGGAATCTGTATAAGTATAGTTGAGGAAAGTTGACCAACCAGCCGCAATTCTTAATTGCAAAGCTGCTTCTAAACCATTAGTCTCTACCAGTCCAATGTTTTCCCATCTTCCATTTATAACTCCCAAGCGATCGCCTATACTACTACCAAAGTAAGTAAACTGTCCAATCAAATTTTCAGAAAAATTAACATCCACTCCCGCAGTCCAAGTAGAGCCAATTTCTGGTCTTAAATCAGCATTAGGGTCCCAACCGTGAACTGTATCATAAACATACAATTGATCTAACCCAGGATTGCGTTGTCCTCCTGCCCAACTTCCACGCACTGCTACTATTGGTGTGATGGCATAACGTAACCCAGCACTAGGGTTGAGATAATTACCAAACTGGCTGTCAAAGCTTTGCCTTAGCCCTAAATCTATCAGAAAATTATCGCTAATATTCAAAGTATTGACAGCAAATAAAGCTGTATTGACCAAACTCCGATCTTCAGTTTCATTTTGAGCAATGCTAATAGGATTTGTACTCAAAACATCACCGATTAAGTCGGTGTTTTTCAAGTCTAAACCCCAGCGCAGTTTATTATTGGAAGTAACTTTCCACTCATGATCTACTCTAGCTGTGAGTTGTTGTGTATCTAAAGAACCTCTACGATAAAATGATGCTCCTGTAGGGCCATAAGTGCTAAAGTAATCTTGGTTATAACCAATTGAAGTTGTCAGATTGGAGCTTTCCCCATTACCTAACCGAGTTTTCCAAGATAAGCCAACATTTAAACCATCGTGGTCTAATCTATCTCTTTGGAGAGGGAACCCGAAATAAATTAAGCCGCGACGACTGCTGAGTGTAGTAACATCTAAATTCAAAGAGTTTTTCTGATCTAAATCTAGTCCAATGCTACCAAAGTAGGTACTTGTAGCTGTGTCTGCATTTGAGAAAAACCCCTGACTATCACGATTTGCTGCACCTACAGGCACGCGGTAACGGTTATCTGTAAAGAATCTTTCAAAGCTGAAGTTATACTTGACATTATTAGATGAACCACCATAAGTCACTTGTTGATTATTTAAACTTAATGAGCCAAATTCGGCGCTACCACTCAATTTAGGTTTACCGTAACCTTGCTTGGTAATGATATTCACAACTCCCCCAAAAGCTGAGGAACCGTACAAAGCTGAGGCTGTTCCGCTATATAATTCCACTCGCTCAATAGTTTCTACAGGAATACTATTTAAGTCAGTTCCACCATGATAAATGTTGACATTATTGTTAATTGGTCTGCCATTAATCAGAAATACAGATTGATTAATTGAGGCTCCCCGGTAATATGTACCTGTATGAATATCTGCTCCATGACCTACGTCATTGATCGCAAAACCAGGCATTTTTTTCAAAATATCGGCTAAATTTGTAGCGCCCTGCTTTTGAATTTCTTCTTGATCAATAACGTAAGTTGGTGTAGATTCGGGTAGGTTATCTGGTTCTGCGATCGCTTCTATAGAAATGTCTGGCTCATCAGTGATATCTGGCTGAGTTTCTAGATTAACTTCACTCGGTGCAGATTGTTGAGTTAATAATTCGGCATTAGTGGCGGGTAGCTCGATTTCACTCAAACTCGGAATATCTGAAATAACTTCGGTTGATTTATCAGCATTTCTCTGCTTAATTTCACTCTCAGCAGCAAAGCCAGGAAACGCTATCAGTAAACTCGGCAAAGCAATTGTTAGCAGCAAAAAATCTTTTTTCACGTTCTCTTTGACACCAAGTAAAAACAGTCACTACGTGGTATTTTTGCTGTAATAGTAAATTTACGTCAAAAGACACGCTGTCATATTTCTAGAATTAAAGATCCCCCTTAGTCCACGCCACTTGCTCCATTTGGGGAGACCCCATCGCTTTTAGCGTCTCCCCTTCTCCCAAAGGGAGAGGCTAACGCCAAGGGAGAAGACGGCAGTGGCTCCCCTTAAAAAGGGGGAAATAGAGCTATTCTTAGCCCCCCCTTTTTAAGGGGGGTTGGGGGGATCAAGTCTTATCCGAACCGTATTGCTAGTAGAGCTATATAGGACTCCGAACTGCTCTATTTTGTAACAAAATTTGTAACAGCAACATTATTTGAGTTAGCACTCGTTTAGATTGATGACAAATCTACGGGTAATCCCTGAATGAAAGAGTAATGTTGCTCAAAGATATACGAGATTATCAAATTCTATTTCTGGGCTTGTTCTTAGTCTTGGGAATCGGTACGCGAGATTGGACGCTGCGACCAGAGTTAATTGTAGTAGCGATCGCCACTTGTCTTGTAACTCAATGGATATTTTCATTAGTTACTAGCAAAGAACAAATCCTCAATCTTCGCAGTGCTTTAATTACATCTTTGGGACTGGGCCTGCTGTTACGAGCTGATCACTGGACGACAATGGCAATAGCCGCAGCAATTGCGATCGCTAGCAAATTTATCTTCAAATTCGGCGATAAACATTTCTTCAATCCCGCCAATTTTGGCATCATATCTGCCTTGATTCTCACCCCCGATGCTTGGGTTTCGCCGGGACAATGGGGTGAAGAGTGGTGGTATGGGCTATTATTTGTCGGGACTGGCGGCATGATTTTGCAGCGCATTGGTCGTTGGGACACCACAGCAGCATTTTTGGGTACTTACTCCCTACTAGAAGCGATTCGCAACCTTTGGCTGGGTTGGACTTGGGATGTTTACTGGCACCGATTGATGAGTGGGTCTTTGCTGCTGTTCGCTCTATTTATGATTACAGATCCGCGATCGATTCCTAATTCTCGAATTGGGCGGGTAGTTTGGGCAATGTGCATTGCCGGATTAACTTTTATCCTGCGAAATTATTTCTTTATTTCCACCGCCGTCTTCTGGGCGCTGTTTGCTCTTGCACCATTGACCATTTTGTTAGATGTTCTCTGGTCAGCCCCGTGGTTTTCTTGGCAAAGAGGAGATGAGGGAGATAATTCTTCACTCCTAACTTCTAACTTCTAACTCCTAACTCAGCACTCATGACTCAGCACTCAGCACTCATTAATAAAATGAAGATTTTTCGACTTTTAACGCCATTATTGTTGGCAATTGTAGCTGTTTTGTGCTTTGCACCCGCAGCTTGGGCATTTTGTGGATTTTATGTAGCCAAAGCTGATACAAAATTGTATAACAAAGCTTCTCAGGTAGTGCTAGCGCGAAAAGGCGATCGCACTGTCATGACAATGGCAAACGACTTTCAAGGCGAAGTCAAAGATTTTGCCATAGTAATACCTGTGCCAACGGTGCTGCAAAAAGAGCAAGTTCGTGTGACCCAAACCAAGATTATCGAACGCTTGGATGCTTTTAGTGCGCCGCGATTGGTAGAATATTTTGATCCAGATCCTTGTGCTTCAGCTTACAGCGATAACTTACCACAATCCGCACCAGCGCCATCAGCAGAGAAAAGAGAGGCGGGGAGAGCAAGAGGCGATCGCAGTTTGGGTGTGACAGTCGAAGCCCGTTTTAACGTCGGCGAATACGACATTTTGATCCTCAGCGCTAAAGAATCTGGCGGACTAGAAACTTGGCTTAAACGCAATGGCTACAAAATCCCCAGAGGAGCGAAACAGTTACTTCAACCTTACATTCGCTCCTCAATGAAATTCTTTGTTGCCAAAGTCAACTTAGATAAATTCGAGGAATCTGGCTATCAGTTCCTTCGTCCGCTACAAATTTCCTACAAGTCACCTAAATTCATGCTGCCAATTCGTTTGGGTATGATCAATGCCACTACAGAGCAAGATTTGATTGTCTACATCCTCTCGCCCCAAGGACAGGCAGAAATCACTAACTACCGCACCGTGAAAATCCCCTCCGATGCAAACATTCCCTTATTTGTCAAAGATGAATTTAGTGAATTCTACAAATCCATGTTTCAAACTGTTTACACCAAAGAAAACAGGAAAGTTGGTTTTTTGGAATACGCTTGGGACATGGGCAGTTGTGATCCTTGTTCTGCCGATCCTCTAACCCCAGAGGAACTCAAGGAAGCAGGTGTATTTTGGTTAAATGATAATTCTCCAAGTAATGTGCCAGTACGCCCCGGCTTTCGTGGTTCCTTTCCCAGCAGTAGCGTCTTTATTTCCCGGCTACACGTCCGTTACACCCGCGACAAATTCCCTGAAGACTTGATATTTCAACAAACTGCTAATAGTGAATCTTTCCAAGGGCGTTATGTTTTGCAACATCCCTTCCAAGGGGAACTTAAATGTCAGGCGGGTAGAGAATATAAACGGTCTTTACCCAAGCGTTTTGAACAAGAGGCGCAAACTCTGGCTAAACTAACCAACTGGAAAATCCAAGACATTCGTAACAAAATGAACCTGAGTGTTGGTAATCTGACATATTCTTGGTGGGAAACTTTCTTGTCCTGGCTGGGATTAAATTGAGGAGGGTGGGGAGCGGGGACAAGCATTAGACTTCTTACAAAAGTCGTAATTTTAGACTTTTTCTCCGCGCCTCTGCGCCTCTGCGTGAGAAAAACAAATATTTATTCAAGAGGTCTATTGTCCAGACTGGTTTTTACGTTTTTGCTCTCTTAATAGCAAAATAGTGTCAGTCATTTAATTCCATCAATTCTTTTGTTTTAAAATCAGCTACTACAGGTTGAGAACATCCTGCAATCTGAGGAGAGATTGAGCAAATCGCATCTGTTGTTGTTTCAAAACAATTTGATAACCCAATTGTTTTTAACAATCCTGAACGTTCTAATAATTGTTTGACTTCGGGTTGTAAAGCTGTGAGAATTAAACGGCAATTGTGCCGTTCCAAGTCGTGGTAAATATCCTCTAAGGCTACTAACCCAGTTGTGTCCATATTTGGCACATACCGCAACCGTAGAATTAAATATTTCACTTCTGGTTCATCGCGGAGGAAGGTAGCAAACCGTTCAGCAGCACCAAAAAATACGGGGCCATCTACTCGATAAACAGCAATTTCTTTGCCTAATTCTAAAGGAGTACCAGGGGGAAACACTTCGGTTTCAGGTACTTTAACTAGGCTTAATTCGCTCATTCGTTTGATAAACAAGGCTCCGGCTGCAATCAATCCCACTTCAACAGCGAGAACTAAATCAAACAAGATTGTCACTAACCAAGTCAGAATCATCACAGCAAAGTCGGAGTAGGTAGCACGCATCAATAAACCAATGCCTTCCCATTCAATCATCCGCACGCTAACCACCATCAAAATACCAGCAAGTGCTGCTAAAGGAATCTGCGCCGCTAGGGGTGCTAAAGTTAAGACAATAACGGCTAAGGCAACGCCGTGAATTACCCCAGACAGTCGGGTTTTACCGCCAGAACGGACATTAACAGCAGTACGAGCGATCGCACCTGTTGCCGGGATGCCACCAAAAAATGGGACAATAATATTTGCTAACCCTTGACCAATCAACTCGCGATCGCTATTGTGTTTCTCGCTCACAGTCATCCCATCAGCCACCACTGCCGATAGCAACGATTCAATACTTCCCAGTGCTGCCAAAGCCAAAGCTGGATTAATTAGTTCTCGAATCAAGCTAAAATCATTCCAGTGAGGAATACCTTGGGGCATCGGTAAAGATTGCGGAATAGCTCCAATGGTTGGTACATCTAGATGAAAATAAGTAGCTATCCCTGTTGCCAACACCAACCCCACCAAAGAGCCTGGTATTGTCCGATTAATCTTAGACCATAAAACCTGGGCTGCAATCACCACCATTACCAACCCAACAGCAGCCCAGTTTAAAGCTTCTGCGTGAGTTATGGTTTGCCAAAGTCCCGGTAAAAAATGTTCGCTACGCGGTAGTTTTAAACCAAAGAAATTATTTAACTGACCACAAAAAATAATAACGGCGATACCATTAGTAAAACCTGCCGTTACTGGATAGGGAATAAACTTCACTAGCTGTCCAAGTTTGGCAATCCCTAAAGCAACCTGGATAATCCCAGCCATCACCCCAGCAATCCAAACTTTCTCAATGCCGTACTTGGCGACAATTCCCACCAAAACCACAGCCATTGCACCTGTCGGCCCTGTAATCTGTACTGGCGAACCCCCAAAAATTGCCGCCACAATTCCTGTCACAATCGCGGTGTAGAGTCCCGCCTTTGGTTCCACACCACTTGCCACTGCAAAGGCTAAAGCCAAAGGTAAGGCTACTACTGCTGCTGTCAATCCTCCCGTCAAATCGCCGCGCAGTTCATGAAACAAGCGGCCTAGACGCAAAACCTGTGGTTTTTCCTGGATATCAGAGATTGCCATATTGTCATTTTCAACTCTCATATACAATTTATTAATCCAAACACAGGTGTTATTCCAATACTGTTCGGATAAGCATTCTTCACCTCTTTTGTAGTCCGGGAAAAGGAGAAAGGCTTGAATTTACCTATTTACCTTTTCCTTTCCCCCTTAACCGAACCGTATTGGGTGTTATTCCATCCTTTCCAATATCCCATGCCCCATTCCCTTTAAAAAAAGATCCAGCATCTTGAGGAAAGGTAATTTTTAGGGTGTTGTTATGGGCAATACTAAGATATTCTTGCTTTCTTCGCCAAGATAGATTGTCATGGTTCAATTCGATGAACAGCTACGCTGCTTAGTTACCGAAGCCTGTGGACACCCAATTGGAAGCCCTCAGCGTCAAAAGCTGCTCACGCAAATTATTCGCTTGACAGCAAGTAGACTCTGGAGGGAAAGTGTTCCCTACTATCAAGACGCACTACAACAAACTTGGTTGTATTTCTGCCGCAATGTTTGTGATGGTATGACTGGTCAAACTTATGATCCGACTTATGGCAGTGTCATCACTTGGCTGAATGCTTACCTAAAAAGGAGACTACAAGACTTTTATCTTGACCAGAACCGGGAACAAGCCACAACAGTCCCTCTTAGGGTTCGTCAGTCTACATCGGGTGGAACAAGTGAAGCGATTGATCCTGTAGATAACCTTCCAGCTAACCCCCAAGTACCTCCCATTTTAGAAGACTTGGAGACATGGGTACAAACAGACTCGGAAGGGGAACTATGCCGAACTTATATTAAAGGCCGTCCCGACGTAAATTGTCAGGTGTTAATTCTCAAACGCCTACCCCCGGAAGTTAGCTGGAGAGAGTTGTCTGAGGAATTTGGGTTGTCAATTCCGACATTAAGCAGTTTTTATCAGCGCCAATGTCTACCGCGCTTGCGTAAATTTGCTCAATTGGAGGGATTGTTATAAGAATGTATGTTGATTTTTGATCGTCTCCATGCTTGTCAGCATTTGTTGTGATCGCTTTTCAACTAGACTTTGCTGATAAAATTACTATATTTTTCCAATCATAGTAAATAAGATTGTGGAAGCTCAAGGATAGGTCATGGATGCAAATGGTAACATTACCCTGGTAGCCCAAACGCCGATATTTAATCCTGTGCGTTCCTGGTTATCACTTATTCTTTGTCATACTTATGACTAAAAAAACTAGGATTTTGGGTTGTAGTCTCTGGCGTCCAAAAGGTAAATTTTTTTACGCCTTTGGAGTTCGCCAATTCCTCACCATGTTAGCTCACTTTGTCCGTTTGCCTTTGTACTTTCTGATAGCTTTGCTGTGCGTTCTCGGTTCACCTGTACTAGCAAAAGTTCCTGGCGCAATTAATCCCCCATCCCAACTGCCAATTAATAATGTTATATCGCCGACTGTGGTCGCTGATCCCGCCTCACTACTAGAACAAGGCAAAGTTTTATACAATTCTGGAAATTTTGCTAAGGCGGTAGAAGTGTTGCAACAGGCTGTCCGGGCGTATAAGCACACTTCTCTACGAGACGCTGCGCGAACGCCATTGATCAGTGAACAGCAAGGGGAGAGTCTAACACTAGCAGCAACCCTAAGTAATCTTTCCTTGGCTTACCAGCAACTCGGTGCATGGAGTCAGGCGCAGCAGGCAATTACAGAAAGCTTGAATTTGCTTCAATCACCGGATAAAAATCAAAATCGGCAAATATTTGCCCAAACACTAGATATTCAAGGTCGTCTACAACTGTCAATGGGACAGTCCGAGGCGGCTTTAGCAACTTGGCGGCAGACAGAAAAAATTTACAGGCAAGTAGATAATAAAAGCGGTGTGGTGCGATCGCTAATTAATCAAGCCCAGGCTTGGCGAAGCCAAGGATTTTATCCTCGTGCTGTCAAAACCCTCGATCAGGTAAGTCAGACGTTAAAATCTCAACCAGATTCCAGAGAAAAAACAGTGAGTTTGCGATCGCTCGGTGATGCCCTTTTAGTGTTGGGCAATTTGCCAAAATCACGCCAGGTACTAGAAGAAAGTCTGACAATTGCTCAAAATCTGCAATCAAGCCCTGATATTGGAGCTAGTCTGTTTAGCCTGGGGAATAATGCTCGTAAACAACTAGAAAAGTCACAGGCGATCGCCTATTATCAACAAGCAGTTGCAGCATCTCCCTCACCCCTAATAAAAGTTCAAGCGCAACTGAATCACCTGGGACTACTCATTGAAGATCAACAATGGGCAAAGGTTCAAACTATCTTACCGTTGATTGAGTCCCAACTCGACCAACTCCCCCTCAGCCGTTCCAGCATCTACGCTCAAGTTAATTTTTCACAAAGCTTGACTAAAGTTAAAAGTGGTGTATTGCAAGCATCCAGTCAAAATTCTTTCTCCCCACTCCCCACTCCCCACTCCCCACTCCCCACTCAGCACTCAGCACTCTTATTCGCAAAAGCCATTGAGCAATCCCGCAGTTTAGGTGACAAGCGCACAGAAGCCTATGCTTTGAAGAGTTTAGGCGGTTTGTACGAAGAAAGCAAACAGTGGTCAGAGGCGCAAGACCTTACCCGACAAGGATTAGCTTTGGCACAGAGCAGCAATGCACCAGAAATTACCTATACCTTAGAATGGCAGCTAGGTAGATTACTTTGGGCACAAAAAGATCTAAATGGGGCGATCGCGGCGTATGATGCGGCTGTAGAAACTCTCCAGTCTCTCCGTAGAGATTTAGTAGTTAATAAAGATGTACTTAACCAGGATGTCCAATTCAACTTTCGGGACAGCGTAGAACCCGTCTACCGCCAGTCAGTAGAGTTACTGCTGAAATCCCAAGAAGGAAAACCAGATCAAAAAATATTGGAGAAAGTCCGCCAGCGAATTGAAGCACTCCAACTAGCAGAATTGGACGACTTTTTCCGGGAAGCTTGTCTGCAAGGTAACAGAGTAGCCCTAGATCAAGTAGTAGACCGAGATAATCCCACAGCTGCCATCCTTTATCCGATTATTCTTCAAAATGAACTCCAGGTAATTGTTAAAATTCCCAAACAACCCCTGCAAAACTACACTACTCAGATTTCCCACACAGAAGTAGAGAAACTCTTAGTAGAACTGCGAAAAAATCTTGTTAATCCCACCGCTACCAAAGCCGTCCAAACCCAGGCGCACCAAGTTTATAACTGGCTGCTCAAACCCATTGAGTCACAATTACAAAAAAGTGGTGTTAATACCTTAGTGTTCGTCCTGGATGGCCCGTTACGCAATTTACCAATGGCAGCTCTTTACGATGGTAAGCAATATTTGGTAGAGAAATATGCGATCGCCCTGAGTGTAGGTCTGCAACTCCTCGACCCTAAACCGCTAGTACAACAGCAGTTAAAAGCATTAACGGCAGGACTAACTCAACCCCCGCTAAAGTTTTCCAAGTTTGCACCGTTGCTTGCCATCAAATCTGAATTCGACGGCATTACTAAAGCCGGAGTCTCAACAACTAGCCTATTGGATAGTGATTTCAAGAAAAAGAATTTAGAGAGTGAAATTGGTGCTGCTTCATTTAACATAGTGCATTTGGCAACCCACGGTCAGTTTAGTTCCCGCCTTGAAGACACGTTTATTTTAGATTTCGATGGTCAAATCAACGTCAAGGATTTTGATACTCTCTTCCGCAGTCAGGGTAAAACCATAGTAGAACTATTAGTTTTGAGTGCTTGTCAGACAGCAACAGGAGACAGCCGTGCAGCACTCGGTCTAGCAGGAGCAGCTGTCCGATCTGGGGCACGCAGTACCATCGCTTCCCTGTGGCAAATTGATGATAAATCGACGGCGATGTTTGTTAGTGTCTTCTATAAAGAACTCAAAAGTGGCAAAATCAGCAAAGCTGAAGCTGTCCACCGCGCCCAGCTTCATCTCCTGAAACATCCCAACTATCAAGCACCAAGCTTTTGGTCTGCTTATGTGTTGATTGGTAACTGGTTGTGATTTGCGAATTGGGCATTGGTGTCAACTTAAGGCCAAACCCCTTTAAAACCTCGTTCACGAGTATCAAAGACTCGTCAGCGAGTATCAAAGACTCATCAGCGAGTATCAAAGACTCATCGGCGAGTATCAAAGACTCATCGGCGAGTATTAAAGACTTATCCCCCTGCCCTCTATTTCTCCAGTATTAAATCTCAATTTTGTGGCATAAATTTAATGAATGCGAACGATATGTACATAGCAGCATTGATCCCTAGAGATTGACTTATGAATAACTCCACCTATCAGCTAGACGATTTCGCTTTAACATTGCCGATTTCCCAAACAGCTCGCATAACTGCCCAGCAATTTGCTAATCAGCAGCCAAATCCTGAAAAAGCAGAGCAAGTCCGGCTGAATACGCTGGCTGTATGGGTGGTGAATGACTACCTGGAAATGATGGATATTCCTACTAACCTCGAAGCTAGTGACAGCTGGAACCCCATCATGCGCCTTTGTGCGAATATCGCTGACTTAGAGATACCCTCAGTTGGTCGTCTGGAATGTCGTCCTGTGTGGAAGCATCACCAAATATGTTCCATTCCTCCAGAAACATGGGAAGAACGGGTGGGTTATTTAGTAGTTCAATTTGATGAATCGCTCCAAGAAGCTCGGCTACTTGGTTTTATCCCTAGTGTCGCAACTGAAACACTGCCTTTAGAGCAACTGCAACCGTTGGAAACGTTTATCGACCACTTAGGGCAACTGCGCCAATCCCCACTTACCTCATTAGTGAATTTGAGTCAGTGGTTTACTGGTATATTTGAGACGGGCTGGCAGACTATTGAATCCTTGTGGAACGTGCCGGAACTCAGACCAGCTTATGCCTTTCGCAGTGCTAAGACTGTGGAACTAAATGCCCTTAACCTCCCAGAATCAATTACCAAACGTGCAAAACTGATTGATTTGGGTATCCAAATTCTCAACCAACCCGTCATGTTGATTGTAGAAATCAGCCCTGAAAAAAATGAACAAACTAGTATTCATCTGCAATTGCACGCCACTGGGAATCAAATCTACTTGCCGTCGGGAATCCATCTCACCGTTCTAGATAGTTCGGGTGCAGTATTTCTAAATGCTCAATCTAGAAAATTAGACAATTACATTCAGTTACAGTTTCGTGGTGAACCCACAGAGCAATTTAGCGTTAGGGTAGCCTTGAATGATACCAGTATTACCGAACATTTTAGGATTTGAAACATCTAGCTATCTTCCTTCTTCGTCGCTAACTTATTAAGTGGTAATTGATTAATTAAAAATTAAAAATTAAAAATTTAACCCGGCTTTTGGGGATTGGGAAAAAAGTCTGTAAACGCTCGTGGAGCTTGTTGTCAGATATTAGAACAGGGCGTGATTTTGCATAGGGAGATAGCGACGGTGATGGGTAAGTTAGTGGTTCTGAAATTCGGAGAGGGTAGTTTTGAGCAGGGGTTTGCTGTTACCCTCCAAATTGGGGAAGAACATGAGCGTCCTACAACAGAAATTGCGGGGAAGCTACCCGCATTCCCCGAAATGCCTTTGTACTATAGTCATTGGCAGTCTAGTTATCGGCAGATAGGCAATCGTTATCGTCTCTATGCTGACCAAATGCAGGTGACGAATGTATCAATGATCCAAGACTGCGAAAACACTTCCCATATTTTGCGGGCACGCTTTAATACCTGGCTGCGATCTGATGAATTTCGCCCTTTAAGGGAAAAATGGTTAGAAAGATTGTCGTCCACGGAAGAAATACGGGTAATTTTGCAAACAGAAAATAGCCAATTGCAGATGTTACCCTGGCATCTGTGGGACTTATTGGAACGCTACCCCAAGGCTGAAATCGCTCTTTCTTCACCATCCTACGATCGCATTCACAAGTCACGCATTCTAAATCCATTAGTCAACATTTTAGCGATCGTCGGCAATAGTCAGGGAATTGACACCCAGGCTGATCAAGCTTTGCTGCAACAGTGTAGTAATGCAGAGGTCAGTTTTTTGGTAGAACCAAAACGTCAGGAATTGACTGAACATCTCTGGGAAAAAAACTGGGATATTCTCTTCTTTGCCGGACACAGTTCCAGTCAGGGAAATGGAGAATGCGGACGAATTTACCTAAATAAAACTGATAGCCTCACCATTGGCGAGTTAAAGTATGCTCTCAAAAAAGCCATTGGAAACGGCTTGCAACTAGCTATATTCAACTCCTGTGATGGATTGGGATTGGCGCGAGAACTCGCTGATTTGCAAATCCCTCAAATAATTGTCATGCGCGAACCTGTCCCAGATCAGGTTGCGAAGGAGTTCTTAAAGTATTTTCTCCAAGGTTTTGCCGGTGGCGAATCTTTATATCAAGCGGTACGCCAAGCGCGGGAACGGTTGCAAGGGCTTGAGGATCGATTTCCCTGTGCGACTTGGCTACCAGTGATTTGCCAAAATCCAGCGCAGATACCACCGACTTGGGATGAATTAAGGTGTGCCAAAAGTGAAGATATACCGAATTTAGCTTTGTCTAAAGGACGTAGATTTCAGATAACTTTGTTCTCTAGCTTGGCGATTACAGCCTTGGTTTGTGGGGTGAGATGGCTGGGATTGCTAGAAAGTCCAGAAATTCAAGCCTTTGATCTGATGATGCGATCGCGTCCTGCCGAGCGAATTGATTCACGCCTGTTAATAATTACAATTGACGATGATGATCTGGCAACTCAAAGACAAAATAACGAATCCTTAATGGGAACTTCCCTTTCGGAAAAATCTCTCAACAAACTACTGGCAAAACTGAATCAATACCAACCTCGTGCGATCGGCTTGGATATCTACCGAGATTTTAAGGCCACAGACAAAAATTTAATTACTCGTCTCCAGCAAACTCAGAACTTGATTGGAATTTGCAAGGGAAGCGATCGCACAGCAAATATTAAAGGTATTAAGGCGCCGCCAGAAATCCCCACGGGAAACCTCGGATTTAGTGACTTTATTCACGATCGCGATGGAGTTATCCGTCGGCATCTCCTGTTCATGAACCAGGAGACGACATCGTTCTGTTCTGCTCCCTACGCATTCAGTGTACAACTAGCCTCCCTCTATCTACGACCTTTAGGAATTCAAACAAAGTTTACCCCTGAAGGGAATTTGCAGTTGGGTAAAACTATTTTTCCGAATCTGAAATCTCGCACCGGCGGCTATCAAAATATTGATGCTAATGGCGGTCAAATCTTACTCAACTACCATTCCCCAAAACAAATAGCCGAGCAGGTGAAGCTAACGCAGTTTTTATCTAGTCCAATTAACGCCAGTGCTATCAAAGACCGGATTGTTCTGATTGGTGTGGTGGCAAAAGGAGATTCGCCAGACACCTGGCCTACACCCTATGGCGCTCCCTTAGATGAACAAATGCCAGGAGTATTAGTACAAGCCCATATGGTCAGCCAGATCCTTAGTGCTGTCCAAGATGGGCGACCATTGCTGCGGGTTTGGTCACTGTGGCTTGAGGTGGTCTGGATATGGGGCTGGTCTTTAGTGGGGGGAGTCCTGGCTTGGCGAAAGCTTTCCTTACCCTGGCTGGCATTGGCAGTCAGTATTACCTCTAGTATTTTGTATGTAGTTTGCTTAAGTCTGTTAATTTCGGGTGCTTGGGTGCCGTTTGTACCGTCGGCTTTGTCGCTGGTAGCGATGGTGGGCTTGATGTCAATTTATGATTCAAAAACAACAATTAAAAATTCAAATACTTAGTATTCAACTAACCCAAAATCTAAAAAGTAAGGTTTTTATGAAATCAAATTTACAACCGATAAAACTGTCTTTAGTAGTAGCTTTTAGCTGTACCAGTTTGCTAGGTAGCCTGACTCCAATACTGGCAAAACCTACCCCTGGTAGTTTACACGATGCCTACGGCGGGCTACGTCTACGCTCTGATTCTAAAACGCTTCTGGCTCAAGCCACAACCTTTAATCAACCCCCACCCCCATCTGGTCCACCTCCTGGAGGTCGCGTTCGTGGTGGAGCTAGGCGAGGCCCTCGTGGATGTCCATTTACTAAACCTGACCTGACTGCTTTAGTGTCCTTTACCGAAGAGAACTCAGTGATTAATGTCTGGGGACAGACAACAGTAGAACACCCAAGTTGGTTTTTCTATGTACCATATACCAAAGATTTGGACTATACAGTTGAATTTGTGCTGCAAGATTTGGACTTGAACGAGGTATACAAAAAAGCGATCGCTCTACCAGATAAACCAGGAGTCATCCGCGTTTCCCTACCTAGCACTGCTCCCGCCTTGGCGCTAAACAAACAATATCGCTGGTTTTTCACTATTAACTGTGACAAGGAAAAGAATTCGCCCCCGACTTTCGTCGAAGGGGTAATACAACGAGTCGAACTGAATCCAGCCACAATCAAAGAGCTAGAAACCACAGAACTTCTAAAGCGCTATGCTATCTATGCCCAAAAGGGGATATGGTACGAGGCACTGACGACTCTAGCTGAACTGCGTCAAAAAAATCCTAAAGATGCAGCACTGAAAGCAGAGTGGCGGAATTTGCTAGGTAGTATTAGCTTGGATGATATTGCAGCAGAACCGATTTTATCGGACAAACCTTAGATTAGGAAACACAAGCCAAGATTTGATAGGTGTAGAGATGTTGCATTATTGCAACCTCTCTACAGAGGTGTTTTTAGTTGACACCAGCACTCTTTACTCAGCACTCAATACTTTTCGGATAAGACTCGATCCCCCCAACCCCCCCTTAAAAAGGGGGGGCTAAGAATGGCTCTATTTCCCCCTTTTTAAGGGGGACTAAGGGGGATCATTAAAGACTGTGTACCTTAACCGAAAAGTATTGACTCAACACTCTTTACTCAGCACTCAGCACTCAGCACTAACTAAACCATTGTGCCTGAGCAAAGCGATCGTACTCGGCTCACGACCCCGGAAAGTTTTAAACACCTCCATTGGATGCTGGCCACCACCAAGTGCCAGTACCGTATCCCGATAACGCCGACCTGTAGCTTTTATCGCTTCTTCATTTTCTAGCCCAACTTCTTCAAAAGCGGCAAAAGCATCAGCGCTTAGTACCTCAGCCCACTTGTAACTATAGTAGCCGGCTGCATAACCACCCTCAAAAATATGTGCAAAAGCACATAACATTGAATCTTCTGGAAGTGGTGGTAAAACGGTAGTACTCTTGGCTATGCGATAACGCACATCCGCCGGAGTTTCGTTACTGCCAGAGCGATAGCGATCGTGTAATTCCAAATCAACACTGCTAAAATGAATCTGCCGCAACATCGTAGTACCACTCATATAATTACGTGCCGCTAGCAGCTTTTGATAATAATGTTCCGGTAGAGCTTCACCAGTTTCGTAATGTTTAGCCATTCCAAACAAAGTGGGTCGCTCATAGCACCAGTTTTCCATAAACTGACTGGGTAGTTCCACTGCATCCCACTCTACGTTATTGATGCCTGCGGCTCCGGTATAGTCAACCTTGGTGAGCATATGATGCAATCCATGACCAAACTCGTGGAACAAAGTTTCTACTTCATAGAAGGTCATCAAACTAGGTTTACCATCTACGGGAGGACTTTGATTACATACCAAATAAGCTACAGGTAAGCGGATGGACGTGACACCATTTTCGGTAATTTTAGCCCGATTGATACACACATCCATCCAAGCACCACCGCGTTTTTCTGCTGGCCGGCTATAGGGGTCTAAGTAGAAGTAGGCAATGGAAGAACCAGTTTTATCAGTAATTTGGAAATAACGGACATCCTCATGCCATACTGGCGCTTGACCATCGGCAGAGGTGACAGTGACACCAAACAGCCGCTTAACTAATCCAAATAAGCCGTCTAACACTTGGGGCAGGGGGAAGTAGGGACGCAATTCTTCAGAGGTAAAGGCAAATTTTGCTTCTCGTTGGCGTTCTGCCCAAAAGCTGATATCCCAGTGTTTGAAATCTTGAGCTTCTGCGGCTCCCTGTTCTGCTGCAAAAGCTTTGAGTTCTTCTAAGTCTTTGACAGCAGCATCATAACTAGCGCCGCGTAGTTCTTCTAACAGGGCGTTGACTGCCTCAACGTTAGGAGCCATTTTACTCGCAAGGCTCAACTGGGCAAAACTCTTAAAACCAAGTAAATCTGCGAGTTCTTGCCGTAACTCTAAAATGCGCTCAATTAAGGGGTTGTTATCTAAATCGCCACCAGAAGCGCGGGTGATATGAGCTTTGTAGAGCTTTTCACGTAAATCTCGACGGGTGCTGTGCTGCATGAAAGGCCCGTAGCTGGGGAAGTCCAAAGTAATCCGCCAAGGGCCATTTTCTGGGGTGGCGTTGCTTTCACCAGCCTCACGAGCGCCTTGAGCAGCTAAACTCACTAAGCTTGGGGGTAAGCCGTCAATTTCCGCTTTTGTTGTCAGGGTTAAGCTGAAGGCTTTAGTGGCATCAAGTACATGGTTAGAGAATTTGGTACAAAGTTCTGCTAACTCCATTTGGATGGCGTTGAACCGCTCTCTTGCCTCTCCCTCTAAGCCAACACCAGAAAGTTGTGCATCTCGAATGGCGGCTTCGACAATGCGCTGTTGGGCTAATTCTAAAGTTGCCCAACTATCACTAACGCGGATTGCCTTAAAAGCATTGTAAATTGGTTGGCTTTGACTAAGCTTGTTGATAAATTGTACGACTTGTGGCTGTACGGTTTCATGAGCTTCGCGCAGTTCCGGGCTATTTTTAACACCCATTAAATGATTCACCACCCCCCAACTCCAGGTAAGCCGTTCTGTAAGCTTTTCTAAAGGTTCCACCAAACCACTCCAAGTAGGCTCTATACTAGCCTCTAAGGTGGTAAGCTGCTGGTTAAGTTCTGTCAGCAACTGATTGAAGGCTGGTACTACTCGTTCTGGTTTAATCTCTGCAAAGGCAGGTAAACCATTGCCTTGGAGTAGGGGGTTGTTAGAAATAATAGTATTTGCACTCATGGTTTTGTGTGAACTGCGGATGAAGAAAAATCAACAATGATTTTTATGTATATATCTTCTAATGTAGCGATCGCTGTGCTAAATAATCTTGACATTCTCGAAAAAAGGCAAAAAAACGAGAATTACTCACAAAATTATGCTGATATTTGTTACTGAAATTCCCATAACTCAACCAAAATCTTCAAGGAAGTAGAAAAATTTGCGCTTTGCAAACCAAGGCATTAGCGATCGCTAATGCCTCTGATAAAAAGTCTTCTATTGGGCGTATCCTGAATGTCGATGAACTCATTAGACTCCGATGAAGGAAGCATGGATTTCTCAGCGCCGCACCCTGCAATTATCTGGATTGACCATCGATCGCCATGTCTCGGAACCGAATGAGCTGGACTTTCTCGGATGCAACGATCATCTGCTTTGCTTTCTGTTAAGCGATCACAATCAACAAAAAATCACCCGTATTGGTGAACAGGAATCAGAAAAATCTCAAATCAAAGGAGATTTCTGGATTTGTCCTGCTAAAACATCAGGGCTTTGGGCATGGGACAGCACTGACGAATCACTAATGTTTGTAATTGACCCACTTTTTTTAAGTCGAACAGCAGCAGAAGTGAGTGGATTAGATGCAAGCCATGTTGAATTACTCAGTACCATAGGTGCACGCGATCCACAGATTGAGGCGATCGCGCACTTGTTTCAGACAGAGCTTGACACCGATAGTATAGGCGGCTCACTTTACACCGAATCGCTGATGCAAGTATTCATTATTCACCTGCTGAGACAATACTGTACACTCAAACCCAAAATTCAGCACATTGGGGAAATGCCTAGACATCGGCTCCAGCCTGTGTTGGATTACATTCACAGCTATTTAGCTCGACCGCTTCATTTAGCTGAACTGGCAGCAGTTGCGGGTATGAGTCAGTATCATTTTTGCCGATTGTTTAAGCAGTCGATGGGTATCGCGCCTTATCAATATGTGCTTCAACAGCGAATGGAAAAAGCAAAGGAACTATTGCACCAAGGGAAACACAAGATCGCAGAAATTTCTCTGCTCGTTGGCTGTGCTGATCAAAGCCGTTTTGCCAAACAATTCAAAAAGCATTTTGGAGTTACACCAGGGTTGTTGCTAAATGAAAAGTTGCCATAATGTACCAAAAATTTACTTGATTCTGCAATCTAGAACTTTGCTATTGGTCGCCCAATAGCAAGAATGACCTCAATCATTCCATAAATTCCGCAAGAAACGCCTATCTTACATCCCATAAATAAAGTAGACTCTGTGAGTAAGTTATACGGTTTAGATAGGCTTAAATTCGTTTTCTTATCCTAATAATTGCACCGAAATATACCAGTATGCATCGAGAAAAACTCGCTAAATGGCTGCTTGTCGCTGCTGCGATTTCAACCCTGACGATTCCGATTGGCGTTGATGCAGTTTTATTGGCAAAGGGTCACATGAACAACCCTGCCTGGTTGCCTCACGCCAAGCTTCACTGTGCCATGTCATTCTTTGCGGCGGCATCGCTAGGAAGTGCAGCCTTAGCAATTTTGAAGGTACGTCCGACGAGTGATCGCTTTTCAATGGGGCTAGCTGCATTTCTCGGCTCTGCATTCTGGATTGGGCTGATTGCTGCCGGATTTTGGCCTGGAACGTCCTATGGCTTTCTCAATGATCCGGTTCTAGGCAATATTCGTGAACCTGAGTTAGGTGGAATTTCGATTTATCCAAATGTTGTAGCGGCTATGATCACCATTGCGATCGCCATCGTGGGCTATTGGTTAACCGCACCGACAGAATTAACCGAGCGATCGCGGTAAAAAATTGTAATTAGAGAGACTCCGAATGAACATTGGCGATCGCTAAAACACATAATTAATGTACTATGTCAAACAGGTAGCTTCTGTGCCAGCCTAAGCCTTGCATTGACTGAGCGTGATAGCTCCTCCTTAGCGAACCAAGAAGGAAGGCTCTATTTTTATGATTTTATTTGGCAACTCATCTTTTTACAAGTAAAATCGAAGACAAGATCAAGGTCAGTAGAAAAGAGTCCCTAAATTAATGAGTACGTTAATCAGTCAGGGTGGAAGAGCTATCACTAAATTTCAGATCGTAGACCGGATAAACGATATCTCTTGGCAAGCTCACCAAGGTAGCGTTGCTGCGATTATTCAACTATTGAACGAAAAGCTAGCCAAGTCTGGTGTCAGAACTAGAGCCATTTTTTCTGATGGTGTCTTACAACTTCTGTGCGAGGCGGCTAGGGTAGAGCAACTTGAGCAATCTTCCCTGGTAGAACAAATCCAGCAAATTCTTGAGTCTATCGCCCCGCGTAACATTCGCCGAGTCAATATCAACAGTCGAATTGTTCGGGAACAACAATTACTTTGGTTAAAGGAAGTATACAGCGATCGCGAGAACCAATTGCTTTGGTCACAGGAAATTACATTAATTCAGCCCAATATTGTAAAGCAACTAATTAAAGATTTCACAGAAGCTCAAGCTGAACTAGGAAAGCCAAATTTCCCTAAAACTCCAGTTTCTCGTCCTTTAGTACTTATTAACAAAGAAAAACCCAAAAACAAATCTCAAACAAAGATATTAGCAGCAGCAGCAGGTTTATGCTCACTGTTATTGCTTGGTTGGATTGTTTATGCTCAGTTAGGTAACAAACTGAAAAACCTAATGCAACTAGAAACTTCCAAATCTTTAACTACAGAAAATACTAACCAGAGGAAAGCCCAGATACCACCTCGTGCTGATAACAATAGCCTTTCTGACCCATTTGGAATATCTGTGCGAATTGCAAACCTTGCTTCTGCATCTGGTAAAACAGCCACAACTTCAACTCAGTGGTTGGAGATAGCTGCTAGATGGCAACGGGCTTCGGATTTAATGGGTACGGTGCCGCAAAAGCACAGCCGCTATCAAGAAGCTAAAATTCGTACTCAGCTATATAAGAAATATAGTGAGGCGGCGCAGAAAGAAGCCGATAAGAGTAAATCTTAGTTTTTTCTTATTGGATGGAAAACTTCGATTACTGAGTTGGTATTCTAGCAATAACAAATGGATTATTTACTTCTATACTTTTGCAGAAATTGACCCAGAAATTAAATTCCTGAGCTAAGTATCAAAAAGTTGCAACTGGTGGTCTAGGCGGCTAAACGAAGAATTTGATCTAGCTCACGTGAGCGTGGCGTCAAGTCCCCTTCAGGAG
>NZ_JBGTFY010000206.1:0-8412 GCF_041747015.1 Nostoc sp. | reverse complement strand
AATAAAATGCAGTTATCGTATGAAGCTTATTAAGTGTGAAACAACCTAGTTATGTAAAAAAAATAACTAGTCCGACGCGTTAGTGAACTAGTTTTTAAAGAAATCCTCTTCTCATGCTATGAGTATTATTACTCATCCACACATAGTAAAAACTGCAAAAGTATAGATCTGAGTCAATTGGTGCTACTTTCCGTCTAAAAAGCTACCCAGGGAAAGGGACTGAGATTGTGCTGAGTTGGCCAAGCGCTGTTTTGAAAATAGGGAGTATGGATTAAATTAAAAATTAAGACATTTGCGTGTAAATGCAGAAAATAAAACAATAATGTAAATGTATTAAAAATAGTCTTGATACCTCGTATTTATATATGGAAAAAGATAAATCAGTCAAACCGATTCGGGTCATTACTGTTGATGACCATGAGATACTGCGCGGAGGTATTAAATTTGGTTTACTGGCCTTTGATGACATTGAATTAGTGGGTGAAGCGCGTAATGGAGATGAAGCAGTATATCTGTGCGGACAGTTGCAACCAGATGTGGTGCTGATGGATTTGATGATGCCGGGGATGAATGGGGGAGAAACAACAAGAGCTATTCGGAAAAAATACGCAGAAATTCAGGTTTTGATTTTGACCAGTTTTCTAGAGACAAACTTGGTACAGCAAGCAATGCAAGCCGGTGCTATTGGTTACTTGCTCAAAGGTGTCTCAATTGATGATCTGGCGGATGCTATCCGATCTGCTGCCATAGGTAAGTCAATGTTAGCAAAAGAGGTAATTCAAGCGTTGCTGCAACCAAGCAAAGCATCATCTCAACCTATGTATGAATTAAGCAAACGGCAAAGAGAGGTTTTAGTACTGCTGACTCTAGGATTGAGTAATGAAGCGATCGCTCAACGAATGAAACTGAGTCCTTCTACTATCAGGCATCATGTTAGTGAAGTACTTAATAAGTTAGGGGTAACTAACCGCACTGAAGCTGCAACTACGGCAATACGAGTCGGATGTGTTTAATAATGGTGAGTTAACCACGTTACTTTTGAACAATCTATATTGCAAAGTTTTAAGATAATCAATTTTAGTCAAGCTAGGAAGTGATACCTACGGTAGGCTACGCCAAAGATATTATTATTGTCATGCCAGTAAATAGTTAATTGTTGCGGGTTGGTGTATCTCAATACGGTTTGGATAAGACTTGATCCCCCCCAACTCCCCTTAAAAAGGGGGGCTAAGAATGGCTATATTTCCCCCTTTTTAAGGGGGATTAAGGGGGATCTTTAAGGACTATGTATTTTAACCAAACCGTATTACTCTGGATCTAAGTTGCAGGTCGGTGCATCTAAGTTGCAGGTCGATACACCTAAGTTGCAGGTCGGTGCATCTAAGTTGCAGGTCGATACATCTAAGTTGCAGGTCGATACATCTAAGTTGCAGGTCGATACATCTAAGTTGCAGCAAACCCTATTTAGATAGCACGGTGATGCAAATCTAATAATCGAAATTCCTATCCAATCAGCATTTTGTAACAGTTGCAGCAGTTGTGAGTTCCCTTGTAGCAGTGCTATGATCGCATTTGTATCCAACAAGTAGCGACTACCACTCATCCCGCAGCATCCTTTGCATCGCTTGGGTGATAATGTTGGGTTTCGTTCCTCAACCCAACCTACACCGGTTTTAGTTGTTAGCCTTAACCCAAGTGTATCGCTGTGTTTGCGATCGTTATGGTCTTACAATACCTGTAGCTACATCCGCCTTGTGCGACCTTCAACGATTTGGTAAAGTTTGTCTTCAAACTTTTGCATACACGCCGACCAATCGAAGTCTAGTATGGAGGGGCGAGCATACTGAGTCATGTCTGCTTTCAAGTCGGGATTTTCTAGAATTGTAATCACCTTTTGGGCGAAGTCTGTAGGATTGTTAGGTTGGGCAAGAAAGCCGTTGCGCCCAGGATATACTTGTTCTGAGGTTGAAGGTGCAACAACAGCAACTACAGGGGTTCCAGACGCTAACGCTTCATTATTTGTAGTGCAGAAGTTTTCGGTAATGGAGGGGTTGACAAAGACATCTGCTCTAGCAAACCAACCTAAAAGTTCTGTACCGTGAGACTCGCCCCATACGGTAACACCCGATCCAAACTTTTGGGCACGCTGACGGATCTCTGCATCTAGGGGTCCACTACCAACAATCACCAGATGGACATCAGGGATTTTAGCAGCTATGACTGGAAATATATCAAGCAGTTGGTTAACATTCTTCTCAGGAGTGATGCGTCCGACAAACAAAATAGTCGGTCGGTTGTCATGAGGAATCGGGTCGTAACAGATGTTTCGCGGGTGAAATTTTTCGCAATCGATGCCTTGATAAGGGACATATTCGGCGCGTTGGCATTGCAATTCTTTGTATTTAGTCAGTTGTTCTCTAGAAGAAAAGTAATTGAAGTCATAAGACTCACTAAACTGCTTAACTATAGCAGGAACGATGGGACGAACCAAGCTAAAGAACCAATCTCCAAAATAATATTTGATATACGCAACGATATCAGTATGAAAGAGTGATATTGTTGGGGTTCCGGTTCGTCTTGCGTATTTAGTGGCGATCGGGCGACCATAACCTTGCAAGAAAAATGAGTATAAACCTCTCATTTGCGCGGCTTCTTCAACTATTATAATGTCAGGCTGAAACTTCTCCAGTAACTTGGTATCGCTCCAATGTCGATAGTGCAATGGTTGAGGAAGAGATTTATAAAATAGCAGTGGTTGTGTAGGGAATGCGTAAGCAGAGAAGTTAGGGAAAGACTGAATTTCATTGAGTCCTGGCATCGGGCGATCGCCAACATTCTTAGGATAGCGATCGTTAATCTGCGGATGGATTAGAAAAACCTCATGTCCCTGCTCTAGCAGCCAACGAACTCGTTGATGTACTGCAACAGAAACCCCAGTTAAGAAAGGAGCGTACAATCCTGTAAATAGTGCAATACGAAGTGGTTGCTTAGTCATATAAAAAGGGAATATTTTACTAAAATACTGATTGTGAATTTAGGATTTACGCAGAGAATATTTAATTACCAATTATTCAAAGAGAAACCTTGCTATCAATAGGCTGATCTAACCATTGATAAGGGCGATATTCAATTAGCCGCACATTCCGAGGGCCTTGAACTCGATAGGAGACACCGCGCCAAGTAACTGTTGAGTTCCACAATGACGATAGCATCGCTAACCCATAAACCCACTGTGTCAAGGGAATCCCAATCAACATTTTGATGATTGTCGCAGGTGATAATTTGGCGATCGCCTGGTCGTTAGAGCGAACCACTCGCTGTATCTCTAATTCCAACACGAGCATTATTAAAAGTAATCCAACAGTGTAGACACCATAGCAGCCAAGTAGGAGAGATGCAGCTTCCCATTTTGCCCCTAACAATGACTCTAGAATCAACATTACGACTATAGTAGGAAACAAAATGCTAGAAACAGCTTCACTAACTAGAGCTAACCAACGTGGGTGATAAAGGCGAGAATAAAGTAAAAAACGTTTGAGATAGTCTATTAAGTTGAATAAGTCAATCTCTTCACGATTGACTATCAGCAGCGAAGGCACAAACTTTACTTGTAATCCATGTTTTTTTAAGACATCGTGCATCATAAAATCTTCGCCTAAAGCTTGTCCCCATTTATCTAGCAGTTCTGTTTGGCGAAGCACTTCTGTTTTCACAGCCAAAGTTCCACCCCAAGGAATTTGGAAGAGAAACATTTGCACTATTGTGGATACATTGCCTGTGTACCGCACTAAAGATCCCCAATAGTTACCTGTAGGCACATACCAACGATTACCTGTTGTAGCCCCTACTTTGGCATCGCCTAAAGGACTGACTAATTCTCGCAGCCAATTTACATGGACTATGGTATCGGCATCTACTAAAGCAACCACTTTGTAGGAATCATCCAACTCACGGACAGCTTGCACCAAGGAACTGCATTTGAGACTACAATTGTTGCGGACTATTCTCAAAGGGCTGATTTGAACATTAGTCGCTTCTTGCTCTGTGATGGTTTCACTAGCAATTCTCCAAGCGGGATCTTCGTGACTATCAACGATCAACTTTAAATCATACTGTGGATAGTTCTGATTTAGGAGCGATCGCAAACATCTGGGCAAAAACGGATCGGCTCCACGTAGGCAAAGAATCACTGCTGTTTTAGGTAACTGCTCATCTGGCAATAAGTTTTTTTTAGATGACCGCAGATACCATATAAACACAAGCGTTAAACACACCTGAATCACCAACCAACCCATCAAAGACTTAGAGAGAAATATCGCCAAATCTTCCATTAAATTTTTAATCTCCGGTAGAATCTCGGCTTGTTTATATGTAGGTTTGATCTAAACCGTAATTCTGAAGAATTGGGCATGGGGCATGGGGCATGGGGCATGGGGCATTGGGCATTGGGCATTAAATATTAGTTATTCTTTCTCCCTCATCTCCCTCATCCCCCCATTCCCCACTCTCTTTACGAATCCAGCGAATATTTCATGATGATGTTGACTGTTGTATTTTTGTTTACAACAAAGCTGGCATCACGAAACTTTGGTGCACCTGTTTGGATGGACACAGTTGGATTTTTGGAAATCCCAAAACCTTCTTGAGGAATACCGAAAAAGTCTTTGTTGAGTTTGCGATCGCCATTCTGATCATCCACTACTGCGATCGCATAAGTCCCAGGCTTTAAACCGGAAAATTCTTTTTTTACAGAACTGCCTGTAATCTTAGCGCAGCCACTTTTACCTTCACTAGTATTACTCATCGGGAATCCTTTTTCACCTGCGTAAACTCGGAAGCAAATTTCACCTTTTTGGTGCTGTATTCCATTTATCACAACGCTTAGTGTTGCAGTTGGTTCTGCATTCACTGTTTTAGCAAAGCTGATACTCACTAAAGTAGCAAGTAAAACATGAGATAGTTTCAGCATAATTTTGTAGTGAAGAATAGGTGATTTTGGTGCTGATAAAAAACTGCGATCGCCGTAGATTTTGGCGGTGCGTTCGTCGCAGACGTTGACGCAGCCATCGCCAGCTTTTATTTTTGAACTAATTCCTTCAAAGTGTGACTTGCTGTTCTTTAATTGATGCTGGTTGCCAACGTTTCCAGAATACTTGCAACACTCTTAGCAAATCTTTCAGCAAAAAATATTCTGTCCCTTTTAACTGCTGATGTAGACTTCTGTGACAACACAGCCGCTCATACAAACTCATGGGACTACGCCATATAGAGAGTAAATACTCCCAGAGTATTCTCCAATGTGGCAATAAAATTTGTCCTTTCTTTGCTGAATCAAACCATACTGTATAGGCATAAAAATCAGGCAGCATACTCAATAATGGTTTTTGATTTTTGTCAGCAAACAACAAATAATTGGGAAAGAACATACTCAGTGATTGTTGCGGATGACTTCTGGCAAAGAACAAGTATTCAGGGATTTCATAAAATCTACCAAGAATACCAAGTCTTAACAAGAAAATTCCATCAGCATTACCATAACCACCCATTGGCGGTACCATTCTCAAGGCACTAGCGCGAATTACCCCATAACATTGATAACAGAAATGTTTAGTCAGCAATTCGTGAAAACGTTCGTGTGGTTTTAGTGTATCTGCCTTGAGTTTGATATCGTAACTTTGAAGAAAATTCCCCTGTTCATCAATGAAATACACCTGAGAGTGACACAAGATTATGGTAGGATCTTGGTCAAGCAACTCTACACACTTCCTAATAAAATCTGGAGCGTGTAGATCATCATGGGCTGCCCATTTAAAATACTCACCTGAAGACAATTCAAAGACGCGATTGAAGTTCCGGGCGCAACCGATATTTGTGTCATTGCGGTAGTAACAGATACGTTCGTCTTGCTCGGCATAAGCTCTACAAATTTCTTCAGTTTTATCTGTAGAGGCATTATCGCAAATAATTAACTCAAAATCTTCAAAGCTCTGAGCCAAGAGTGAATCTATGGCTTCTTTGATAAATTTTTCACCATTGTATACAGGTAATCCGATGCTCAATCGTGGCTGATTGCTACTCATAGAAAACAAGTATTCTAAAAATCTGTGGACTATTTCATCAAACTTTGGATATCTGTTTTTTGCAGCCATTCATGTGTTCGCTGCATGCCTGATTCTAGGTCAATTGCTGGTTTATAATTTAAAAGGCTTTGTGCTTTGACAATGGAACAGGCATAGGGACGAGTCATAAAATCTATAGACTCTGGTAAAATATCAACTTTTTTGCGAAAAAGTTTTTGTCCTTGAACACGCAGCTTTAGAAACAACTTGATTTCATCTTTTGGTAATGAAAGCGGTGCTTGTAAACCTTCCATTGCTGCTACACGCATAAAATACTCTTTCCACGAAGTTTCTTGTCCGTCGGTGATATTAAATATTTCACCGTAGGTTTCTTTTTCAATCGCTAGAAAGATGCCATCAATCAGGTTATCTATATATACGTGATTGATTACTCCTTTACCATCGTTGGCACAGGCAAATAATTTTTGACGCATCATCAGAATTGGTCTGACTATCCAGGGAATACTTCCTGGGCCGTAAACATCTCCGGCTCGAATAACAATAATGCCAAAATCTGGAGAATTATTTAGTTCTAAGAGTGCTGTTTCGGCTTCTATTTTCGTTTGACAGTAAGGATTATTTTCGCCAGAGAGTGGCCCTGATTCTGTCACGCCATCAGGATAGTTAAAACCGTAAACCATTACGCTGGATAGATGTACAAATGTTTTAACACCAGCCTGTTTAGCAGCTTTAGCCATGTTGACAGTACCGCCAACATTGACATCATGAAAATGCTTAATTGCGCCAGCTTCTTCGGCAATCTGATGTGTATGTAAAACGATGTCTACTCCCTGACAAGCCTTTTGGGCAATAGTAGAATCGGTGATACTACCAATAATTACCTCAACACCTAAATTCTGTAATTGTTTGTTCTTTTCTGTAGAACTTTGTAATCCACGAACCTTCATTCCTTGGGCTATGGCTAACTCGGCTGTACGCAAGCCGACAAGTTCATCAATCCCGGTAATTAGGAGGGTTTTGTTGTTGAGGTTCATAGAGTCTGGTTATACCAATTTTGGATTTTAGATTAAGATACCGAATATTTTTTCACGCAGAGGAGGCAGCGCGGTCTTCTCCCAAAGGGAGAGGCTAGCGCCTTCGCGGAGCGTCTCGTAGAGAAGGGGGTTTCCCCCATGAGTGACTGGCGTCGCGCAGAGGCGCAGAGAGAGAAAAAAGAGGTAAGATTAGAAAATATCTCCTGGGTCTGCGGAGCGGAGTTTGTTGATAGCAAGCGCTCCTGAGGTTATACACATTAAAACTGTTGAAGTTAAGACAATTAGTGCATTATTAGTGGTCATAACTATTGGTAATTTAGTTGCTTCTTGTGCAAAACTATATACCAACACAGAAGTAAGAAATCCTGGGATATAACCTAAAATTGCCAAAATTAAAGCTTGCTGAAATACCACATTTAATAAATATCTATTGGCATAACCTATGGCTTTTAAAGTGGCGTAAGCAACGAACTGCATAGCAATATTGCTATAAAGAATTTGATAAACAATAACCACACCAACAACCGCAGCCATTGTCAACATCAAGTTAAGAATAAAACCAATGGGTGTTCTAACAGCCCAATATTTTTTCTCAAAATCAATGAAGCCTTGGCGGGTAAAAACTTGGACATCATTAGGCAAACTTGCTTGCAAATTTTTCAGTACTGTTTCTGCATTAGTACCAGGTTTAAGGGAAATCAAACCGATATCTATCATATCTGCCGGACGAGTGTTAGGATTTATCCTCAAAAAAGTTGAGTCACTAACAAGTAAGTTGCCATCTACCCCAAAGGAAGGCCCTAAGCTGAATAATCCACCAATTCTGACTCTATAACCAATTAATGAATTGAAGGGAAATATTTCAATTGTCTGTGCAGTCTCTCCTGCATTAAATTTTTCAGCTATTGGGCCAAACTCTGGACGAGAAATTCGGTCAAAAAGCATGACATCGGGAATTTTGAGTTTATCTAAATTGTTCTCAACTTCTGGAATATTCATCACAGGTCTACCTGGATCGAAACCAATAACATATATTGAGTATTTCTCACCAGTTGCCGGATTTTTCAGTTTGGCAAATTGCAAATACATGGGGCTAACTGACTCTACACCATCAAACCCCAGAGATTGATACAAACGTGTCCGCGAAAAGCTTTGATTTGAGGTCAAAGATTTATATTGTGAACTGACTAAAAATAAATCTCCCTTGAGATTCTGATGCACTGCGGTTGCACTGGAATAGAGAGCATCTTGAAAACCAAGTTGCACAAACATTAGCAGCACAATAAAACCAATCCCGG
>NZ_JBGTFY010000205.1:0-19419 GCF_041747015.1 Nostoc sp. | reverse complement strand
CTTCAGTCGGATTATAGATGGCGTTGTTAAAGATCCATTTACCCGAAATTGGCTCAACTTGCTGTGTTTTCTACTTTCTGGATTGCCCGCAGATGGCACTAGCACAGCAGAAGTAGGATTTATGTTTGCAGACTGGTATCGACAAGACGCAGTGCTTGAATATCCGATTGGTGGTAGTGGTGCTTTAGTTGAGGCTTTAGTACAAGGACTGGAGCGACACGGTGGTAAACTAATACTGGGCGCTCATGTGGAACAAGTGCTTGTAGAAGGCAATCGCGCCGTGGGTGTGCGTCTGCGCGATCGCCAAGAAATTCGAGCACGTAAAGCAGTTATTTCTAATGCCTCAATTTGGGATACCTTAAAACTGTTACCAGAAACGGCAATACCCAAACGGTTCCGCACCAAACGACAAGGGACGCCTGAGTGTGATAGCTTCATGCATTTACATCTAGGCATTGATGCCCAAGGATTACAATCAAATCTGCGGTGTCATTACATCGTGGTCAATAACTGGGAAGAGGGCATGACAGCACCTCAGAACGTTGTGGTGATCTCCATCCCTTCAACTCTCGATCCATCCCTAGCACCCCCAGGTAAGCACGTGATTCATGTTTATACTCCTGGTAATGAGCCGTATGCTATCTGGCAGGGGATGGATCGGAAAAGTCAGGAATATGCCCAACAAAAGCGATCGCGTGCAGAAGTGATGTGGCAAGCTTTGGAGCGGATCATTCCAGATATTCGCTCCCGTTGCGAAGTCACACTTGTTGGTACACCTCTAACCCACGAGCGTTTTCTGCGTCGTCACCAAGGTTCTTATGGCCCAGCAATTCCAGCTGGATCTGCTATGTTTCCTGGCCCCGGCACACCCCTACCAGGGCTGATGTGCTGCGGAGACTCGACATTTCCCGGTATTGGTTTACCAGCGGTTGCTGCTAGCGGCATGATTGCTGCGAATACCCTTGCACCTGTTAAACAGCATTTAGCCATGCTTCAGGATATCAAGTGCATTTAATTTTTTGAGTATAAAATCTAGCCGCCAATAGAGCCGCACCCGCTGCCAAAGTTGCTAGTACGCTGTCAGGTTCAGGTACAGCAGCAACTTGAGCATCAATTCGTGCAGTTCCAGCAAATAAACCTGTCAAGTCAGGGTTGCTTAGTATACTTGCAAACTCTGGAGAAATAAATAATTGAACATCAGGGAGGCTTAAAGTTTGGCCATCAAATGCCACAGATCCCGGAGCGCTCAAATCAAACAAAATTGTATTTAGAGAAAATGTATCTCTTAAAACAAGTCCGCTAGCATTTTCAACAGTACGTCCTGGAGCAAAACCTATTGAAAAGTTACCAACAGTAATTTGATTATTGAAGGTAATAGTACCAGTATGCTCGATTGTGCCCGAAAGCGGAGTAAAACCGCCCTCGTCACTGAATGTGAAGTTTGTGGCTGAGTCGATGCTTAAGCCAACTAAGTAATCGCTGGGAATTGGTGTGACTGTATTATTAGTGTCTGTGAAAATTAGTCCGATATTTCTAAGAATATCTTCGTGGTCACGATCAATGCTGGTGACTCCTGATTTCACCTGAAAAGTTGCAGCTTCTACCTGTATGGGTGCAATTGATATAAAAGCTACTGTTGTATAACTAAGAATTCCTGCAACTTGAGAAAAACGCATAGAGACTCCATATCTTTTATAGCTGATCATATATAAAAAAAAGAAATTTTTTCTTAAAGATTTTATTTGAATTTAGCTTTAATTAAAGTTTAGATAAAGTACGTAATTAAATCATAAATTATGCGGCATAACGATTATTTCTAATTTAAGAAGAGTTTAAAAAAGCCTTTCTATCTGGCGATTTACCAGACGATGAGTGCTTAAAAGATATGTTTGTAGAAGTCGCTTACATTGATGGTACTGATGAAGATGTGTATTCTGCAAAATTATCTGAAATAGCAGCCATTGATGCTGACAGCGAAACTCAAGAAGCGATCGCAAACTGGCTCTATTGGATGAAGAGAGTGTATAAGTTTTAAATTCTAGGACAAATACCGGATGACGCGGCAAGGATTGCCAGCAGCAACAACGTTCTCAGGTATATCTTTGACAACTACACTACCAGCACCAATGGTTGTGTTATCACCAATAGTTACACCTGGACAAATAATTGCACCGCCACCAATCCAGACATTGTTACCGATGTTAATTGGGGCAGCTAGTTCTCTACCAGAAAGACGAATTTTCGGTTCTGTAGGGTGACAAGCAGAATAAATTTGTACATAAGGAGCGCACAAGACATTTTCACCGATGTGAACTGTATTACAGTCTAAAATTACACAGCCATAGTTCATATAGAATCTGTCGCCAACATAAATGTTGCTGCCATAGTCACAGTGAAAGGGTGGCACAATTGTGATTTTCTGATCTATTTTTCCAAATAATTCTTGCAAAATTTGCTGCCGTTGCTCTTGCTGTTCTTCAGTTGTAGAGTTATATCTCCGCAGCAGACGACTAGCTCGTTTATTTTCGGCAGTCAATTCCGGATCTTCGCTAAGATATAATTCGCCTGCGAGCATTTTCTGTTTTTCAGTTTTTTCCATGACAGACTAATTGGGCTTCTCAATTGTGTGTTATACACCGTAGTAGGAGCTAGAGTAGCATATTTCATCCATCTGAAAACTGCCATAAATCCACATCTTAGATAGTTTTAAAAGTAGGTAATTAAATGTTTGTAGTGAGGGCTTTAGCCCTTTCTTATGTTCTTATGGTTTCTTCTCTCCGAGACGCTGCACGAGCAAAATAGGGCTAGAGCCGCTTACTACGAGCAAATTTCAATATTTTTACATTACAAAACATATAGAGAACTTATGCAAAAAAGTTCTGAAGTAGCGGTAATTTATAAATCACCGCTACGACAAATTAGGTTTTTGAGACAATTTGGTGTAAGTCATAACATAGTTTGATTTATTCTCGGCGCCTTACTTACAAGAATTTTTGCAGATTATTAACTAAATACGGCATGAGTAGCTTTTCCTTGACGTTTAGCTTGGTACATAGCAATATCAGCATCTCGCAGCATAGTTGCAGGTTCCTTATAACTTCTTAAATTCCAAGTAATACCAATGCTAGCTGTAGCAGATAATTGGTGTCCATTGAGGTTAAGTGGTAATTGTAAGGAGTCTTGAATACGTTTGGCAGCATTGGTGGCGTCGGTAACGTCTTTAATATCCTCCAAAAGAATAGTAAACTCATCACCACCAAATCGTGCTAAAGTATCCACACCGCGTAAGCACAACTCTAAACGTCTAGCGATCGCTACTAAAAAATCATCCCCGATTCCATGCCCAAAGCGATCGTTAATCTCCTTGAAGCCATCTAAATCCAAAAATAAAACTGCAAAATAATAATCGCTTCTACGTTTGCTACGTTCAATTGCTTGTGTGAGCCGATCTAAAAATAAAACACGATTCGGTAATGCTGTCAGCCCATCATAAAACGCATTGCGGATCAGTTGCGCCTCTGTCTGCTTAGATTTAGTGATGTCTTGAAAAACTAAAACCGTACCAGTAATATTACCATTTTGATCGTGGATGGGTGTAACATTATCCCCAATCGTTATTTCTTTGCCATCTTTGGTAATCAGTGTAGAGGTTTCTGATAAATTTAAAACTTCACCTGCTTGGATTATATGTATGGCTAAGTTTTCATTTGTTTCTTTTATGTCTTTTTCAACTAAGTTAACAACTTCTACTAAATCTTTACCGAACGCTTCACTTTCCTTCCAACCAGTGATTAGTTCTGCTATAGGATTCATCATTTGAATACAACCATTTGTATATGTCACAATTACTGCACAGCCCATACTGTTAATAATTGCCGCCAGCCTATCTTTTTCTTCGTGTAATGTCTTTTTGCTCTGATGTTTGTACAAAGCCATTTCAATCACAAAATGTAAATCACTTTCAATAAATGGTTTAACTATGTAAGTAAAGGGATCACTTAGACGATTTATATGTAATGTTTTATATTCCGAACTCTCTGTTAGATATACTACAGGTACATGGAAGTGATTCTGGATAATATCCGCTACGTCTACACCATCAATTTCCCTAGCTAGGCAGATATCAATTAATACTAAATGTGGATGAGTTTCTGCTACTTTTTTTATTGTCTCTTCACCACACTTAGTTATTTCTGAGACAGAATAACCTAGTGTTTGTAAACTTTTTCTAATATTTGAGGCTGGGATTTTTTCATCCTCAACAACTAGAATTTTGCGGCTGAACATATTACAATAACCTGTTTGCGAAGGTTTAGATTTTTGTTGTAAGTGTTAACTCGATAGAAAAATCATTATATTATCATAAACAATCTCTAACCACTTGTGTTCTGACTTTATAAAAATACTGACTAATAATCAAATAGCATCATGTTCTTAACCTTTGGTAATTTTTGTACTTGTCAAAGCTAATTCTGATTAGTGTATGCAGTTAATATCATGTCATTTATATGAAATACAATTTACTATGTATTATCAACAATCAAAAACTGATGTTCAAAAATATGCAGTAATTTTTGAACAATACAATAGTATAATTAATATTTCTGTAAAAATTAATCAAGAATAAAAGTTAATAAAACACTAATATAACACTTTCATCTAAGTTGAAAAAATTAATCGAGTGTGGTGGATGTAATATAATAATATCCCTTCACTAAATTACTACTAAAAATTAATCATTATCTGGAATTAAAATGTTTAATACTGCTTTGTCTACAAATAGTTTTTGTCTCAGCCGGGGTGTAACTCTCGTCTGAAACTGTCTTCTCTACGAGAGGCAGCGCGAACAACTTTGAATGGTGTGTGAATGGTATTACTTAAGACCTCTTGCATAAATCAATAAATTTGAACCCCACCCCGCCAAAGCTACGCTTTGTCTCCCCTCCCCGCAAGCGAGGAGGGGATTAAGGCTGGGGTGTTTGGGACTTTTACAAGAGGTCTTTAGAACTATTTATGGCTTCTGGCTAATATTTAATCACAAATACTGTGAGCTAAAAATATGCAAGTTAAATGCTTATCAGCAGATTCAAATGATTTTTTAGCTTTTTGAGAGTGAGCAGGTGCTGGGGGCAATGGCAGGAAAGATTCTCTTTGCCAGAGACTTCCACACTCCACGTAAACCCCCTTTCTTTGCTAGCTTATGGATAGTGATAAAAAAACACGTTTTGTGCTTTAGAGGTTGGACTTAGTTTTAGTCAGTTCAATGCTAATTTTGCCACCAAAGTCTGGAATAGGTGCGGCAGGTTTGCTCAGAACGACTTGGACTTGTGTTACACGATCGCATTCTTGGAGAATAGAATCTGCGATCGTTGTTACCAATTTCTCCACCAAAACAAATTTAGACGTTTTGATCAGATGTTGTATCAAGCTAATGACGCTGCGATAATCTAAAGTGTGTTCGATCGCGTCAGTCTTGGCTGCTGTGGAGATATCCAACCATAACTTTACATCCACCTCAAACCATTGTCCTAGCACCTGTTCTTCTGGTAGATACCCAGTGTAACCATAGCAGCGAATTCCTGTTAAATGAATGCAGTCCATAAAAGTTTGAGAGCAAATTGGGCATTTTGTAGAAAGTGGAGCAAGTTTGCTTGGAGATTTTCTCTACCACAAACTCGCTTGGTGGGGTTGGCTTACAATCCACTTTTTCACGGGATCTGGAAAACCTCTCTCCAAATCCTCCCCTAAAAGAGGAAAGGCTTTGAATTCTCCCTTTTCCCTGCTGGGGGTTAGGTTTCGCGTTAGCTTTTTCTAGATGACGTGAAAAGTTAGGCTTACAACCCATTTTTAGGTAAAGCTGCTTTTGAAGTTCCGAGGATCGGCTTCCGTCCGGCGCACTTCATCTTCACCCAACTTTCCCAGATGGATTTTAAACTGAATTTCCCTAGACAAAATCTAAAATTGTTTTATAGCTATGTTTGATTTAATGCCGATCGCCTTTAAAAATGTTAATCAAGTTTGGGCTTATATTTTAACAGAGACGCTAAAGCAGTTGGGATTGACTTGTGTGATCATTTGTCCTGGTTCACGTTCTACACCCCTAGCAGTAGCCTTTGCTCAACAAGTACCTGAGATTGAAGCGATTTCCATTCTCGATGAACGTTCCGCCGCCTTTTTTGCCTTGGGACAAGCTCAAGCAACCGGACGCCCTGTGGCGATCGTTTGCACCTCTGGTACAGCAGGAGCAAATTTTTATTCAGCAGTAATTGAAGCCTCATATAGTCGTGTACCACTGTTGATATTAACCACCGATAGACCGCCAGAATTGCGAGATTGTCACTCTGGGCAAACTATAGATCAATTGAGACTATATGGAAACTACCCAAATTGGCAAACGGAGTTAGCCTTACCCTCCGCTGATATGGGAATGCTAGCTTATCTACGGCAAACGATAATTCATAGCTGGGAAAGATCGCAAACTCCGACAAAAGGGCCAGTACATTTGAATATTCCCTTTCGCGATCCCTTAGCGCCTGTTCCTGATGGAACTGACTTGAGTTATTTGCAATCACAGTTTCAACCAGAAGACTTCTTCGCAGGAATAGCAAACCCATTCCCAATTCCCAATTCCCGATTCTCGATTCCCAAAGAATGGAAGGAATGCGATCGCGGCATTATTATCGCAGGTGTTGCCCAACCGCAGCAACCACAGGAATATTGTAGAGCGATCGCGCACCTTTCCCAAACTCTCAAATGGCCTGTATTAGCTGAGGGACTCTCCCCAGTGAGAAATTATGCCGAACTCAACCCTTATTTAATTTCCACTTATGACTTGATTTTGCGAAATCAGCAACTAGCAAAGCAGTTAGCGCCCAAAATGGTGATTCAGGTAGGTGAAATGCCTACAAGTAAAGAACTGCGTAATTGGATAGATGCAACCCAACCACGACGTTGGGTAATTGACAATAGCGATCAAAACCTCGACCCTTTGCACGGCAGAACGACGCATTTACGGATATCTGTAAAACACATAAATGCTGAGGTGAGAAATTTATCTTTCTCCTCAGACTATGTAAAGAAATGGTGTGATGCGGAAGCTCAGGTTAGGTTAGTTGTTGACCAGACGATGGGGAAAATAGATAAAATTATTGAGAGTAAAGCAGCTTGGTTAATTTCTCAGATTTTACCACTAGGAACGCCTCTGTTTATTGCTAATAGTATGCCTGTGCGGGATGTGGAATATTTCTGGAAACCGAATAATTTCGGAGTGCGATCGCACTTTAACCGGGGTGCAAATGGCATAGATGGTACATTATCCACCGCTTTGGGAATGGCACATCGCCAGCAAAGTAGTGTGATGTTAACGGGAGATTTAGCGCTGTTACATGATACCAATGGTTTTTTAATCCGCAATAAGTTTGTTGGACATCTCACGATTGTGTTAATCAACAATAATGGTGGTGGCATTTTTGAAATGTTACCTATTGCCAAGTTTGACCCACCATTTGAAGAGTTTTTTGGTACTCCCCAGGATATTGATTTCGCGCAGTTATGCGCTACTTATAATGTACAGCATGAATTGATTACTTCTTGGGAGCAGTTGCAGCAAAGATTAAATTCACTACCAATTAAAGGAATTAGAGTTTTGGAGTTGCAGACAAATCGCAAAGATGATGCTAAGTGGCGGCAGGATAATTTACGGAACTTTGCCGCAGATATTGCAATTTAGTAATCTCATTAGGTGTTGTTGAATAGTGGGATGAGATATAATAATTAGGTAAAACCATTATAGGAGAAAACTTCAATATAATTCACCTCCTTTTTCAAATTGTGATGCTGTTTTTCGTAACTGCTGTTCCATCTCTCGCTTTTGTTCTGGTGTCATCTTCTCCAACATTGTTTCCATAACCTTCTGTGCAATTTTTACCTCCATTCCACTAGCAGATTCATATTTACTACATTTGATTTTTAACTTTTTAGCAGCTCGCCTAACTATTTTTTGATAGCTTGGATGATCATCAAATATTTCATTAAATACATAGCTGGCAGGATCTTGACTCTTCTAGCATAGACGATCAACAATAGAATCCGCTGTTGGTTGTGATGCCTTAAGAATCTCTGCCAATGCTTTCCTCTCCTCAAATGAGGCACGATTTAGCAATTTTTTAAGGTCATCCATATATTTAAATCCTTTTACTGAGAAAACAAATCCTAATAATAGTATTCCCAGTAATATTATTTTTATATCGATAAATTGAAAGAAAAAGGAGAATGAAGTTATGGTAACAAAATTGAGTGATCTAATGGAAAAACTCCCACCAGCACGTCGAGCAAAAATTGAAGCTCGCGCTCAAGAGCTTATTGCTGAAAACATGAAGCTTCAAAATATCAGAAAAATAAGAAAGTTAACTTAGGAATCTACTGATTGATTTTGTAACTACCCTGACAAGTCAGCGATCGCACCTAGCAGACTGGGGCATTGCAAAAAAATGTAGAATAGGTTAAAAGCTACGCCTACTCTACAAAATTTAATTCTGATTGCTAGTATTGTGCGTTGGCGTAGCCCGTCGTAGACATCGCAGGCAAAAACTTAGGAACAGTACAGATAGTTTAGCAACATATTTTTAATTATTTATTCACCCAAAGACCTTTCTATTGCCCTTCGGATATATTTTTGGTACGGAATACCTTCTTTCTTAGATACAGCTTTAACTGTTTCTAGCATTTCCTCTGACACTCTTAGATTTACAGTTTTGTCTTTAGGCTGAAATTCAAAAGTAACGGGCTTAAAGTTGTCTTGATGAAGATAATCTGATAAATCTTCATCTAGTAAGCTTTCTAATTCTTCATCAGTTTTGATTCTAGGAAATATTTTCTTCATATTTTTTCGCCTCTTTCTCTCTCATGTAACGAGTGCTGATAGGTCTAATTAACCTTTTTCCTTGCTTTTCCCGGAATGTAAATCCTACGAAAATATATTTACCTTTGATTGATACACCTGTTGCAATAAATCTATCCTCACTTTCAGAGTGCTTTATATCAGGTGAAATCCTAAGACTTTTATCAAGAAACAAAGCCTCTATTTCCTCTAATGAGACTCCGTGCTTTTGGCATTTTTCAATATTTCCATCATCCCAGTCAAAGCCTGATACAGCCTCTGTCATATATTATAGTAACGTTTGTATATACAAACGTCAATACTTTAGTCAGCGATGTCTACGATGGGCTACGCCAACGCACAAAAATCCAACAACGCCAAAGCTAACGCTTCCAACGTTCCTCAGCAATTCCACCAGATAGTCGTTTTAACAGTCGCAAGACGAGCGATCGCACTCCTTCTTCCACTGCTTCTGATATCCCGCGTGTCTGCAAATGCTTCTTCACTTCGGGACTTTATTTGTAGCCATCATTATTTTACGGAGTGCGATCGCTCTCCTCCTCTGCGCCTTCGGGTGAAACTTACCCGCTTACTTCACCTTGTAACCACCGTTCCAAGTCAGCAAGAGAAGAGAAATCCAACAAAGCATCACCTAAAGCTTCCAACTGTTCCACCGATAACCCTTGAATCTGGGACAGAAGCGCATCAGGAATATTACCCACCCGCCGATTTAATAGTCGTAAAACGATCGTTCTTTCTCCTTCCTCTCGCCCTTCCTCTCGCCCTTCTTCCTTCGCTTCCAGAATAGCCCGTGGTTCTTCCAAATTCAGTCCCAACATCGTTGCAATCTCCTCTCGACTAAGGTTAGAAAACTTGTAGACGATAATCGTCGTTACCAAATCAATTATCGCTTGTTCCGATTGTTGCCGTGCTTGCTCCAGCAAAAACCGCGCCCCTTCCACTGCTTCTGTTTCAGAAGTAACATTTGTCAGCAACATCAAACCCAATCCCAAAGGTTGTTGTTGCAAATCCCCCAATTCATCCAGATACACCCGCCTGACTTGACCACTTTCCAACAAAGCGCGGTGAATCGAAGACGAAGAAGGTTCCAGGCTGCGAGAAGCAAAAATTATGACTCCAAACCAGTCATCGTAACGGATAGAGTTGCGGTAGAGAAACAAAAATAATTCGCTAAAGAAGCGGTGATATAAGTCTTCGTCCTTCTGAAACTGGACTTCTGCAAAAAAGACGGTTTTGGAAACTGCATTCGCTGGAGGTAAAAACACGCCATCAATCCGAAACGCCGTTTCTTTCACCTCAACTGATTCAAACTGATAGTTTTCCGCTTCTGGAGGTGGTTCATCAACTAATTCAAACAGCAAACCGGGGAATTGCTTAAATAATTTGTAGAAGATGGTGTCACGTCGCATTTTTATTCCTCAACACCCAGACAATTACCAGATTCTAAAGGCTTGAGACACCAATTTTAGCGATCGCTCCTCAGACCGCGATAAAATTCTCAAGCACAACCGCGCACTCCATACCAATGCAAATTAACTGGGAAACTGCCAAAACCTACGAAGATATTCTGTATCAAAAAAACGATGGCATTGCAAAAATCACCATCAATCGCCCCCACAAACGCAATGCTTTTCGTCCCAAAACTGTCTTTGAACTGTACGACGCTTTCTGTGATGCTCGTGAAGATACTACTATTGGTGTTGTCTTATTTACGGGTTATGGACCACACACTGATGGCAAATATGCTTTCTGTTCTGGTGGCGATCAAAGTGTGCGCGGACATGGGGGTTATGTAGACGATACTGGCATCCCCCGATTGAATGTACTGGACTTACAGCGCCTAATTCGTTCCATGCCGAAAGTTGTGATTGCTTTAGTAGCTGGATATGCGATCGGTGGTGGACACGTTTTACACTTGATTTGCGACCTTACGATCGCTGCCGATAATGCCATTTTCGGACAGACTGGCCCAAAAGTTGGCAGTTTCGACGGTGGTTTTGGAGCCAGCTATCTCGCCCGCATCGTAGGACAGAAAAAAGCCCGAGAAATTTGGTTTCTCTGTCGCCAATATAATGCACAACAAGCTCTAGAAATGGGCTTAATTAATTGCGTTGTCCCAGTCGAACAACTAGAAGCCGAAGGGATTGAATGGGCGCAGGAGATTTTAGAAAAAAGTCCGATCGCAATTCGGTGTCTCAAAGCCGCGTTCAACGCTGATTGTGATGGACAAGCTGGTTTACAAGAACTCGCTGGCAATGCTACCTTGCTCTATTACATGACAGAAGAGGGGTCTGAGGGCAAACAAGCGTTTCTTGAAAAGCGTCCACCAGATTTCCGCTCTTTTCCTTGGTTACCTTAAAATTGCAAAAATCGCACCTCACTTAAGGGTGCGATTTTTGTAGATATCAACTTTTAAAACACTAAAAATCTTAAAAACAAATCTTATTTTAAGTAGACTACAAACTCAGTCCAGTAATAATGGGTGACTAAATAACCACTGCTTTAGTCTTGGCCTCTTCGGATACAAAGATATTTATTTCCTCTACAGGTGCAAGAGCAGCATTGTTTAAATCTGAGACTAGGGATTGAGAAGAAGCTAAAACTGGTGTTGCATCTGGCAAACCCCAAGCATCTTCCAAGGTTTCCCAAGAAGGTGCAAAAGGTGGAAGCGCTAAAGAGCAAGCTTTCCAAGTTGCTTTAACTGGCGCTCCCAATTGCTCACACATTCCGCCACGGCGACCTTCTGGCTGATAATGACGGCAATATTTACAGGCAGATGCTAAAACTTTAATGGGTTTCATTTGGGTTCATCTTTAGTGCGGTTTTAAACTGAAGTTCATCCTTCTATTTTGCTTCTATATATAAAGACAGACAAGAGCCAAAAAGTCATTATCTTCTCTAGGTTTCAGCGATCCCAACGAAAAAACAAACTTTAGGATATTTTTATATTCTTGTTATATTTTTCAATATTCGCAAGAGTACTTACCCATAGATTTGGGCTAAAAATTATTAGGGATCAAGAGTAAAACCAATATTTTTAATTTATTTACCCTTTCAACTTCCTTCTTAAGAAGAACTTGAGGCAGATAATTTTGAATAAATAGCTTGTATTTATTACCACACTTTACTTAAGTCAACAATAAAATCCTTATTTTCTAAAGAATTAGAATGTTTCTATTTTGTAACAGCAAATCATTTTTGGATAAATTTTGCTCAAATAATCATCTAATAAATCAAGATCGAAATTCAAATTTCAACCCAAGAGTGACTGGAGTTACCCTAACTTATAAATACCGACTTTCTTCAAAACTGTTTAGCAGCACAGACCGAACAGACTGCCCAGCGCTGGAGTTCACCGGGTGGGGTGGGACATTGACACTGGGGACAAAGGGGTAAGCCATGCGATCGCGATCGCATAATTTTAGCCCAATGTCCAAAAGCAGCATTCACATCCTTAGTGGGTGTAATATCAGGGCGGCTAATATCATCACCAAGGTAACTAGGATGCTCATGAGGCAAAACCGTTTGTTGCTGTTTTCTCTCCACAGATGGATTATGCCAGCTAGCAGTAGAGAATCGAATATCAACCAAAGGTGTTGGCAGCTTTTTGTTCAACTTTAAAAGCAGAGATGTGCGACCAAAAGTCAGATTTTGCGCCCAAGCAGCACTAGAAGTTGCTACCCATAAAACATCGCGCTGAATCGACAATGGTCGAGTATGCGCGGCAACTACTGGACTAACAACTTCTGTCCAACACTTAAGCAAGCGTTGAAATGGTTGCTCTTGCCATTTAGCCTGCTTTTCCAGAAAATCTAAAATATGATCAATTGATTTCAACGACATCATTAAAAAGTGCAGAGTGGTGTTAGCAGTAGCGGGGCGTTTAGCCCGTCCTGAGTGGTGAATTAGAAGTTAGCAGTTTTCTCGCCCTTCTGCTTTGCTTCCCTATTACCCCTCACCCCCATACTGTATTTCCAAGATAGACCCCATGAACTAACTATCCTTCACAACAAAGTCTGAAAATCTCTCTTGTCTAGTCCCCAGTGCCCAATGCCCAACATCCAGTCTATCTATTTAGATAATTTTCGCTAATATTGGCACAAATGTATCTAAAGTTAATTCCAGCAGTCTATATTTGAGGCACAGAGGCAATGACTGAAAACCCCCTGAATAATTCCGATACTCAATCGTCTAAAACACCTGGGTTGAAACCAGTATTAGCAGTAGCACTAGCGAGTTTAGAGGTGCCGCTAGATCAAGAGTTAGCTCGATACCGACGCACGCGAAATGGTTCGAGGACAGCGAACCAGCCCCGTGTTGGGAGTTTTATCAGCAGTCAACCTCAGCAGCTGACTGCCATTCTTACAACATCGGGCATAACTCAGTCGTCAGTAACGGAAATTAAAACCAACGTGCCGCCTGCATCTGTACCTGTGAATCCTCAGGAAAACCCAGCACCACATGCATCTCTAACCGTAAGTCCTCAGAGGAACCCAGCACCACCTGCGGCAAAGACTGAGGAACTGAATAATCTCAATATGCCTTCCACCTCTGATTCTGCAAAAACGCCAACTCAACTTCCACCACCGCCGCCCAACTTTACTACCAGCATCGTGCCAGCAGTCGTTAAAGATACTAGGAGCGAAAATCTCGTGCAGCCGGATGACACTCCTAAGCCGCCAGATGACTATTTGGAATCTAGTGAAGCACTGCTACGAAGTCTGACAGAAGAGCAACCAGAAACCAAGAAGCCAAGCAATCCTAGCGACAGTCTGCTATCACCTTTGGGTATCGGCTCTATGTTGTTGCTACTGTTAGCGAGTCTTACCTTGGGTTATGTAGTGTTCAATCCCAAAAGCTTGTCACAATGGAATTTAAGCAAGTTGTTTAACGGGAACTCGTCTCCTGCACCAGAAAATACTGAGGAAGTTGGCAATAATGTCCAACCTCAGATCCAGCCACCAAGCACATCTATACCCAAGTATCCCAATCTAGCTGCCGAAGAGTTTCCTGAGGTGAGAGATCCTAATGATGTCGTTGGCTTAAAACCCAAGATTCAACCAACTTTCGCAGTCGTGCCTAATCTAGTCGTTCCTCAAAACCCCGCAAATCCTCAAGCAGCATTGCCTGAAGCCAACACAGCCCTAAGACCGACAAATCCGATCGCCTTAGCACCAGTACCAACGGTACAGCCTTTGCCTCCGACTTCAACAACAAAAACCTCGCCCAAGCCAATCGCAACCTCACCAAAGCAGAATGCAGAAATCAAACCAGGAACAGATGGGTTATATCATGTGGTCATAGACAATGAAGGACGGGCTTTAGCCTCAGCACAACGAGTAATTCCCGATGCTTATTTATCACCCAGCAAACAATTGATTTATCTAGGTGCTTTTAAGACTAAAGAGCAGGTAAAACAACATATGCAACTGTTACAGAGGAAAGGAATCAAGGCACGGGTTCAGCAGCCATGAGTTGCAATAATTAATCTACGATACTATTGAGATAACGGTGCTGAGTGAAGAGTGCTGAGTAGTAAAGACAAAATCTTGCTTGTTTACGATCATACGACAAAAATTATTATACTCAGAACCTTAACTAGATAATCATTACTCAGCACTCATTAGCACTGAGTTTCGTGAATAGAGAGCCGATATGGAATTAATCAAGCGTATCCTGCGGGTGATTCGTGCTAATCTCAATGGTCTGATCGGCAGTGCCGAAGATCCAGAAAAGATTCTGGAGCAAACTGTGCTAGAGATGCAGGAAAATCTAGTGCGATTGCGGCAGGGTGTAGCACAAGCGATCGCTACCCAAAAACGCACTGAACGACAAGCTGCGGCTGCTCAGTCTCAAACAGAAGAATGGTATCGCCGCGCCCAATTGTCCCTGCAACAAGGTAATGAACCTCTAGCACGCGAAGCTTTAACTAAGCGCCAAGCTTATAAAGAAACCTTTACAGCCCTCTCTTCCCAGATAGAGCAGCAAAACGAGATAGTAGCTAGGCTGAAAAAGGATATGCGATCGCTAGAGTTAAAAATTGCCGAGGCGAAAATAAAAAAAGATATGTATATTGCTCGCGCCCGTTCTGCCGAAGCGTCTTATCGCCTCCAAGAAATGCTCGGCGGAGTTTCTGCCACCAGCAGTCTAAGTGCCTTTGAGCGCATGGAAGAAAAAGTTTTGCAGATAGAAGCTAAATCAGAAGCAATAGCTCAACTCAGTGGCGACGACTTAGAAACACAATTTACTTCTTTGGAATCTAATAATGTAGATGCCGAATTGGCAGCGATGAAAGTGCAGGTTTTAAACCAGGCAGAAAACACACAGCCCAACAGTCTCCTCACTGAGGAGAGCCAAAAGACAGCGCAGCAGTTACCCAAAAGTCAAGACTCTTGAAGTTCGGCTAATTACCCCAGTTTGGAGATATCTTAACAATTAAGAGTTGTTGGCAGGTACTGATTCAAACCGGAAAGATTACATTGAAATAGGTAGCTATTAAAAAGTAAAAAAGCTAACTGTCCAACAAAAAGCGTAAACCACACAAGGAAAAACAAAGTTATGGGATTATTTGATCGCATTAAACGAGTAGTTAGTTCTAACCTCAACGACTTGGTTAACAAAGCCGAAGACCCCGAAAAAATGTTAGAACAAGCTATCCTGGAAATGCAGGAAGACTTGGTGCAGCTGCGTCAGGGGGTAGCCCAGACGATCGCCGCCCAAAAACGCAGCGAAAAACAGTATAATGATGCCCAAAATGAAATCAATAAGTGGCAACGCAATGCCCAACTAGCGCTGCAAAAAGGTGATGAGAACCTAGCACGACAAGCTCTAGAGCGCAAGAAAACTTATACTGACACCAGCGCCGCCCTCAAAGCTAGTTTGGATACCCAAAGCACTCAAGTTGAAACCCTCAAGCGCAACTTAATCCAGCTGGAAAGCAAGATTTCTGAAGCTAAAACTAAAAAAGAAATGCTCAGAGCTCGGATCACCACCGCCAAAGCCCAAGAGCAACTCCAAAGCATGGTGAGTGGGATGAATACCAGTAGTGCAATGTCTGCCTTCGAGCGGATGGAAGAAAAAGTCTTAATCCAAGAAGCCCGCGCCCAAGCACAAGGAGAATTAGCAGGAGCAGATTTAGAAACGCAATTTGCCCAGTTAGAAGGTGGTAGCGATGTTGATGATGAATTGGCAGCTTTGAAAGCGCAAATGTTACCACCCGCTACTCCCCAAAATCAACCCCAACTGCCGCCGCAACCACAAACTACTGCTCCTAAGTCTAATGAGGTGGTTGATAGCGAGTTGGATTCTCTACGCAAACAATTGGATCAACTGTAAAATTGGCAGAAAACAAATTTTAAGCCAGTCCCACGCCTGTTGGTTGTGGGATTTTATGTTATTAGTCAATACTTTGGGATAAAGTATTGTGTGTGACAACTTTGATCGCCACCTGATGGAGACTGTAATGAGTAAGGCTGTAATCACCATAACTGATGCTGATTTTGAAACTGAAGTGTTAAAAGCCGAACAGCCTGTATTAGTTTACTTTTGGGCTTCTTGGTGTGGGCCTTGTCAATTGATGTCGCCCGCGATCGCTTCAGCTGCCATCGAATATAGCGATCGCCTCAAAGTCGTTAAAATGGAAATTGACCCCAACCCACTTACTGTTAAGCAGTATCAAGTGGAAGGCGTGCCAGCCCTCAGACTATTTCTTGGCCAGGAAGTTTTGATATCCACTGAGGGAGTCATCGGCAAAGATAAATTACTTGCTCTTTTAGATTCGCACTTGAATACTAATTAGTCATTGATCTTTTGTCGATAGTCATTACCAAATGACTATTGACAAAAGATCAAGGACAAAGGACAAATAACTAAGATGCAATTTGCAAAGCGTTTACAATCCTTACAATCTAATGTATTTGCTGATATGGACAGAGCCAAAGCAGTCGCATTGGCAGCTGGACAACAAGTAATTGATTTGTCGTTGGGGTCTTCTGATTTACCAGCCGAGGCACACGTCATTGAGGCGATCGCCCAGTCTCTTGGCGATCGCAGTACCCACGGCTATCTGTTATTTAACGGCACCCAAGAATTTCGTGAAGCCGCAGCCAACTGGTACGAACAAAAATTTGGTGTCAAAGTCGATCCCCAAACTGAGGTGTTACCTCTGATTGGTTCTCAAGAAGGCACTGCCCATTTACCTCTAGCAATACTCAATCCAGGAGATTTCGCTCTGTTGCTCGATCCAGGTTATCCCTCCCATGCCGGGGGAGTCTACCTAGCTAGTGGGCAAATCTACCCGATGCCACTACGGGTAGAAAACGCTTTTTTACCAGTTTTTGCTGATATTCCTGCCCCAGTCTTGGCTCAGTCGCGGATGATGGTGCTAAGTTATCCTCACAATCCCACAGCTGCGATCGCTCCTTTATCTTTCTTCCAAGAAGCTGTCGCCTTCTGTCAGCAACACAATCTCGTCCTAGTTCACGATTTCCCCTACGTAGATTTGGTATTTCAGGAAACTGAAAAGTGGGCAGATTCTTCTCCCAATTTCAAATCCCTAGTCCCTTCGATTCTGCAAGCCGATCCAGATAAAAGCGTCTCGATTGAATTTTTCACCCTTTCCAAGTCCTACAATATGGGTGGCTTCCGCATTGGTTACGCCATCGGTAATCCCCAGTTAATTAACGCCTTACGCCAGGTAAAAGCCGCGGTTGATTTTAATCAGTATCGGGGGATTTTGAATGGTGCGATCGCTGCCCTAACTGGGCCTCAATCTGGGGTAAAATCTGCTGTTGCCACTTTTCAACAGCGCCGCGATGCTTTCATTACTGCTTTCCACCGCACTGGGTGGAATGTTTCTATTCCCCAAGCCACAATGTACATCTGGGCAAAATTGCCCTCACCTTGGAGTCAAAACTCCATAGAATTTTGTACCCAGCTAGTTAAACAAACTGGTGTAGCCGCTTCGCCAGGTGCGGGTTTTGGCAAATCTGGAGAAGGGTATGTCCGCTTTGCCTTGGTGCATGAGCCACCTTTGTTAGAAACTGCTGTGGAAAGAATTGCCCAGTTCCTTCATTGAATTTTTTCTTAAGCTAAACGCTAAAGATTTTTTGCAGCAAAGTGTATGGATAAGACACGCGCCAGGGTAGCACAGATGTGCTACCCTGGCAATGACCGTATTATACTGAACTTAAAAATATTGCATTGTAATTTTTGTAACTATGAAATTTTACAAAAATATGTAATTAAACGTATAAAAGCAGCAAAATATTCTTCATCTTTTTACTGATAATCAGCAGGAACTTTACCCAATTAGGTCTTCCCATTTCTTAAACTGGGTTTGTACGCTCAGCTACCAAAGATGGCTAACAATGCAGGTTGCGCTTAAAAGCCGCCGTATTGCCAAAACGCCTGTAGTTAAAACAGCCCAAGCCTAGAAACGGCAGTAGTTTAAAACTTAATTTCCAAACTGACAGAGACTTTAAAAAAATGAAAATGACTTTTCAGAAACTTGTAATTGGTGCCTCAATGGCTATTGGTGTGAGCGCTCTCGCCACTGCTCCAGCACACGCTACATCTTTCAGCTTCAACAACCCTAATGAAATTAAAACCTACACTGGTGGATCAAATGGTATCTTCATCAAGGGGAATGCACAAGATGGTACCAGCGCTGCAATCAAAGCTTTGACCGATAACGACTCCACTTCCAACGTCGAACTATGGCACAGCACTGAAAACCCTACTGCTAATATTGGCTTCACTACAACGGTAGATGGCAAAAGTGTCACGGTCAGCAGTATTACAAAAGATGATTGGAAGAGCTTTGGTTCACAATGGCTTGATGGTTTCCTTCAGGCTCACAGTACTCGCGGTATCACTGTGAATGGGGATGAAGTTAAAGTTGGAAACTTACCAGCAACCAGCAAGGCTACCTTATTGAGTTCTCTACTATCTACTGGTCTTCCCAGTTCTGGAGATCCCAACATTGGCACTTTTGCATACGATGCTAGCACTAGTAAATTAACACTTGATTTAATTGGACACAAAGACCTTAAGCCACGTATTTTACAAAATAATTACAGCACAGGCAACTTATATTGGGATAATGTCCTGAAAGCCTCAGCAACTAAGATGACTAGTGTGCAAGCAAGTGAAATCGCCAAAGTTACTGTTGGTATTGGTAACGATATGCAAACTTACTTTGCTTATAGCTTTGATGCAATAGCCACAGGTATTACTGCTTCTGATGACAAGGAATCTTACTCAGGAAAATATACCTGGTCACAAAAGCTGCCTACAGCAGTACCAGAACCTTCCATTATGCTTGGTCTACTGGGTGTTGCTGGCGTCTTTGTGACGCAACGCAAATTAAAAAAAGCATCTATTTAGGGCTTGCTGAACAAAAGTGAAACATAGTCTAGGTAAGGGTTTTGAGCATTTTTTCACCAAGCAAGTGCAAGACTATAGCATCCAGAGGTTCAAAAACCTTGCACTTTCGTCGGCGAGCGCCGGGCAAATTGGGA
>NZ_JBGTFY010000204.1:0-5947 GCF_041747015.1 Nostoc sp. | reverse complement strand
GAGGGCGACGGGGACAGCACCCCCTGGGCGCAACAACAGAGAGCCAATCTGAGCCGCCCCAACCTCCCCAGGCTGCTTTTTATTCACCACCTGCTGGAGGGTGGCATCACTGACCATGTAAACCTTCGTCCCTGGCTGCGGCGGTTTGCGGGGGTTCAAAAAGCCCAATCCAGGGTGGAAGTAGCCAATCACCTCCACAGTCACTTCATAGATCTCGGGACTGGCGTACTTGAAGCCAACCAAGGCAGCGATCGCTTGCGGCTCAATTTCCGTATCCGCAAAAATGCGATCGGGTAGATGATCGACCAACCGGCAGGCCGATATCTTACCCAGAATCGACAAAGTACTTCCTGGCTCTTGCACCAAGTAATAGATAAATTCACCAATTTTGACCTGCCGGGTATCAGCCGTAATAAATACGTACTGATTGCCATTTTCTCCCGGTCCTTTCACCGTCCCAACCACACTGGGTCGCAAAGAAGCCGGAGCAGACTGCGCTTGAGCCATGGAATTGTTCCCGTGGTTTGACTGTTTAATCAATTTAATCAATAGTAGTCGAGCTTCAAACTACTTTTACAGCTATCTGACCCGGAGATGCCCAAGCACTTATAAATTGCAAGTCAGACAGACCAACAACGTGCCCGCTTGAAAGCTGCTTAAACGATTCTAGGCCATTAGATAAAGATTGCAATGGTGGCCGGGAAGAGGGGTGGGGAGCCAAATGCTGAGAATACCCCTACCCCCACCACTGAACTAGACAAATACATACACCATGTATTGCATACTCGCCTCTATTAGTTTTCAGAAAAGTCCTTATCGTAGTAAGCGTGAATTAAAAGATTTGCGTAATGAATTATATCAACACACTGAATGGAGAAAAATAGAATCCTTCAAGGACCTTATATTCACCGTTAAATTAAAGTTGATAGCTGTGATTGAGGAAATAGAGAGAATTAGTTAATCATTAGTTTGTTTAAGAAATATATACTTTTGATATTATTGAGCTTAGTCGGGAATACTAAGCTGTACTCAGTTATTACTGGGTAATTAATAAAAAGGTTTTTGAGTACAGCAATCATGGCAACCATCTATTTAATAGTTTGAGTTTTCTTCCCTATAGTTTTTGTTGTGTTTGCTTACCTTATTCTTTATGAAAGAACTAGAAGCCATGCTAAAAGTATTGTTTTTAAGTTCTTGTCAATCTTAAGTAGTATCTTTCTTGGGTGTCAAATTAATATTTCTTCCCCGTCCCGGAAAAGATCAACCAAGAAAGAAGTAAAAAGCAAAAAGGAAAAAAGGAACAACAAAGTCACCATCAATGAAGGCTTATCAAGAAATATAGCAAATACAAGCATTAATACTTCCGAACTACGATTACCTTATTGATATTAAGTATTAACCTATTTTTAGGACTGAAAACAATGCAGTTAATATTCAACCATAAGTATCGTCTCTATCACAGATTTGTCCATGTTCTCACACTTGTTCTAATGTTGACTAGTTGCAATTCTCGCTCTAGTGATGATGCAATTAATTTAACACCAAATATTCAAATTACAGAGGAAGCCTATAAGAGTGAATGGGTCGATAATTATGGTAATCAGTTATTTTTCTCTACCTATCCGTATAACCTCCCTACAATATTTACATTAATGCCAGATCCTGCTTACTTTGGACTGACTGGTGATTCACCAGATTCAAGAATGTTTCCAGACGACTACGATTTTAGTATTGATTCATTTCTTGCTTACCAAGTTATTAATAACAACGGCCTAATCATGTTTTATGGACGTGCTAACAGAGCCACCGTAGGTCTGGATGAAGAGACATCTAATCCGAATTACGGATGGCGAACAGCTTGGACATATTTCCCAAAATGTTCATTTAACTTAAGCGATCATCCTATTTCTTTACGAGCACCTTTCTATAACTACTATCGTAGAGCTAATGAATATTTTGACTCAGTTAATCTTAATAGTTTAAAATTTGTTAGCGATTACCACTATAACTATAATTACGAGCTAGGATCAGATTATACACTACCTAAATCAATTCCCGCTCAAACAGGAGTTTGCCAGTTTCAACTGGTAAAAAATGAATTCTTTAAAGAAGGAGAAGGGGAAAATACTTTAACACGTGGGAACGCTCAGTTTAGTCTCTCAATTCTTCGTACTTTTCGCTTAGTATCACGAACTAAACTTAAACGTCCAAGACTTAGGTCTACTCGCCAGCAATTTTTAAGAATGCTTGATGATGTTCAATAGAAAATATGCTCAAATACTTTATATATCACCCTTTCGTGGGTAATTTATATTTAAGTTTCTGGAACTTCTAAATATGCGTTGTGTCCCGCATAGGATTGATTGACCACTGCCCTGCTATTGCCTACCCATCTAGCAATATCTTTATCTGGTATATTCTTCTCTAGGCATAAAGTTATAAAAGTGTGTCTTGTATTGTATTGGGGTAAATATTTTTCGATTTTTCCTTCATTAGCAAGTTTTCTAACTAAACCAATTCTTTCCCCCTTTTTTGTTTCGCATTCATTCCAGATACATGCATTGAAGTAGTGGGCGTTTATTTCACCACCCTTAACTGCTGGAAATACAATCATATCTTCAGTGCAGTTCTCAGGTTTTATACTTTTAAGCAAGTTTTGCAACCTGGGATTGCACTTGAACTTACGACTTTTATGTGTTTTAGTATCTTTCCTGATTTTTCTTGAGGATACATTTACAGTCACTTCTGAAAAAGTGATAATCGTACATTCGTCATTAATATCTTTCCATCTTAAACCGATTGCTTCACTAGTCCTGCTTCCAGTCCAAAACCAAAATTTTACTATTGAAGCATAATGATTTAGCTGAGGATGATTTTCATATGCATCAATAATTGTATTCTGGTCCTCTTCTGAAAAATGTTCTGGTCCATCATCTGTTTGTGACTTAATTACCCTAATTTCAGATGCCATTTCAGCAAATGGATTTTTGGTAATAAGCCCTGACTTTAATGCCCATTTACAACAGGCATTTAATTGAGTCAAAATTCTTTTTGTCCTATATGGCGAATTATTTTTGATTAAGTAATCACGAATAGCAATTGCTTCTTCAAGTTTTTTTGTGGGTAGTTTTTTGATGTGACTGGCTACATTTACAAAAGTAATTTCTCGTGTAGTTACGCTTACTTGATTCCATTTGAACTTTTCGTGTTGTTCCCATAGTTGATCTAGTTTGGGAGCTACTTGTTTTCTTTCTTCCAGCTCAGGAACTGCGTAAGCTGCTCTTTCTGGGAAGTATTTTTTTTTGCTTGTGTCAAAGGTTCTAGCAGCAATGTCCCTGTCTACCCACTCAGCCTTGTCCGCCGCAAGCTCCCATACTCCCGGTTTGTTTGCCTTCCCTACACGGAACTCGTAGCGCTTTTTCTGGTACTGACGGCGAAATCTAACAGTCCCGTCGTCATCCTCGATTCCGACCTTCCTGTAGTCCTCAGAGACTTCTATAGAGCCTGGTCTAGTCATAGGTAGATCCTCAGTGATGATGGTAGGGAATTTCCCTACCACTTTCCTACCATATTTACCTAGACAACACAAGCCCTTACCACTAACTTTAGAACAAGCCTCAACTCTATGTGTGTCTAGAACGGAGAGGGAGGGCTTCGAACCCTCGTTAAAGTTACCCTTAAACAACATTTCCAGTGTTGCGCCTTCAACCACTCGGCCACCTCTCCAGGGGATAGTGTGTTACTGACCGCAAGTATGCAATATTAGCAGAACCTGGGCTACTGCGGAGACTTCCAGTATGGTTTTCTTTCAAGTGCTTTGTCCATACTTAACCTAAATCGAACTAGGCTAGAGCTGTCTGACCTTTTGATCAATCTATGACATCCTTCTACTCAGTCCACATCCATAACCGTCAAACTGATACTCATTCTAGCGTCCAAGTTCCAGTCGATCGTTATATTCTTGAGAGTGCTGAAGATCAAGGCGCTGAACTTCCCTACTCCTGCCGCAATGGTGCCTGTACAACTTGTGCAGCGCGAGTGTTATCAGGGGAAGTATATCAGCCGGAAGCAATGGGACTGTCTCCCAAACTCCAAGAACGTGGCTACGCTCTATTGTGTGTGAGCTATCCCCGCTCACCCTTGAAAGTTGAAACTCAGGATGAAGACGAAGTGTATGAGCAGCAGTTTGGCCGTTACTTTGGTCAAGGTAAGGTTCAAGTTGGACTTCCACTTGATGAAGATTAAAATTTTACTCCTAGGTAGCAGAGTTTTAATCTACGTGTTTTCAAACGTTTAAGACTACTAAGAAAGTTTTCGAAGATCGCTCTGCTTTCCATAGTCATTTATGGCAAATTCTATGACTAAAAGTAAGCGATCTCTATCAGTTGGAGTAGCTCCCTTATGAAAACCAAATGTGTCCTCCACAAATCCAAAACCAGCCTCACCGCAAACAGTCATTATAGAATCAGCACCATAGTAGTTAATAAGATTTTTTTCGTCACATGGTCCACGTAGAAGTTTATGTAAAAGCTTCTTTTTTTCATGACTACCACTAACGTAGACGTGGGGACCGCTAGATAAACCCACATCAGTTATATAGAAGAAAAATTTAAGGAAGCGATAATCATCCAGATCGTAGTGAAACACTTGAGTACGTTGGTGAACATTTTGAAATTGCTCATAAGGTGTTGTCTTCCTTGCAAAACTCCACCAAAGATTATTTCCTTGATGTACTGGATCAGCCTTTAAATATTTAGCAGCAATTTCTAATAACTTTGGATCACTTTCAAGCTTTCTAATAGCTGGACAAAGTAGAGCTGTATTGTAATACCTACCGAATACGAAATTTCTTTCATGCTTAGTTTGTGCTTGCTCTTTCTCAAGGTAGTAAAAGCCAGGTTTGCCCTCACCATGGTCATAACAAGTTGTGTACGTAGCAAAGTCAAGTATTTCTTGAACAATGTTTCGCGGTAGATTAATGCCTAAGTAACAACCATCTTTTTTTAAATATTCAACAACTTTATCCACATTAATACAGTTAAATAAAGAACAATTATCCTCAATTGCTTCATGTGATTTAGAAGGGGGGTTTGAGAAAGAAGCTGCGATAGAACGTATAGTCGTGAACCGACCAATTTTACGCATTAAAAGCCATCTGGGATTTTTATTCAAACCCCCATAGCATTCCTTGAGGTCGGTGACTAATATTCTAAATACGTAATAAAGTTTGGAGCCAACTCTAAACCAATAACTTTGTAAAGACTTAACCAAGAGTTGCTCCTCTAAAACATAATTTTAGCTACAGATCCCCCCATATATCACTTGCTACAAGAACACAAGCAGAGTGGTATGTCCATCCTTATGAGCCACTTATGACTTCACTGATGAATATGAGTCAAGAGCCAAAATCTGCAGGTCCTTACAGCGGTGGATACGCTACAACAAAAACTAATTTATGTAAAGATTTAATATTTACAAGGTTGTAGAGACTAAATGACCCAGCATCCCTCATGTCAAATTTTCCTGGACATTGCGACGGAGGCTGCCTTGACTGGAGGCGCTGTTTTGCAAGCTTACTGGGGAAAACTAGAGGATATCCAAGAAAAGGGACGGCTAGGGGACTTGCTGACCGAAGCGGATCAGGCAGCCGAAGCTGCTGTCCTTGAGGTTTTGCAGCGGCACTTTCCTGAACACCAAATTCTGGCAGAAGAATCAGGTCACCGAGGACAACAAAGTCGCTATCTCTGGGCGATTGATCCCCTGGATGGCACTACAAACTATGTCCACCAGTATCCCTTTTGGGCCACCTCTGTCGCCCTGCTAATTGATGGTATGCCCCAGGTGGGGGTAATTTTTGATCCATATCACAGTGATTTGTTTCAAGCTGCAACCGGACTTGGAGCAACCCGTAACCGCCGTCCGATTCAAGTATCCACAACAGTTGAAC
>NZ_JBGTFY010000203.1:0-1706 GCF_041747015.1 Nostoc sp. | reverse complement strand
GGTGTGCCGATTTTTTGGACAATGCAATTTCAGTTTCCGCTCCGCTATGTCGGGCACGCTGAAAAGTGGGATGAAATCATCTTTGATGGTGATTTGCAAAAGCGGGAGTTTATCGCCTTCTACGTCAAAGACAACCAGGTTTTGGCGGTAGCCTCCAGCCAGCGCGACACAGAAACAGCAGCAATATCTGAACTGATGCGTTTGAACCAGATGCCGACCGCAGAAACATTACGCAAAGGTTCCGTGGATCTAGTCGGGCAGTTGCGCTCTCAATAAATAGCGAACCATTTGCAAATGGCTAAAAATTCAATCGAGTTAGTCCTTGCTCAGGAAAATACCCAGCCATCAGGTCCTTCACCCTGGTTTTTTGTCCCCACGCTTTATTTTGCGGAAGGAGTACCCTACATCATTATTAATTACGTTTCGGTTGTGTTCTACAAGAAGCTGGGGGTAGACAATGCTCAGGTTGCTTTTTGGACTAGCTTTCTATACTTGCCCTGGGTAATCAAGATGATGTGGGGGCCACTTGTTGACATTTACTCCACAAAAAGAAATTGGATACTGTCCACGCAGTTTGCCATGATGTGCTGCTTGAGCTGTCTGGCCTGCTCTTTACAGCTCCCAAGTTTCTTCTTGATCTCTTTGGCTGTCTTGGCGATCGCAGCATTTATTTCTGCAACTCAAGATATAGTAATTGATGGATTTTACATGCTTACCTTGACCCAAGAAGCACAAGCTTTCTTTGTGGGAGTTCGCTCTACTTTCTATAGAATTGCCACAATTTTCGGCTCAGGTGTATTGGTTTTTTTAGCAGGTCAGCTAGAAGTATCTCTTAAAGATGTAAGTTTAAGTTGGACAATCACAATAGGTGTAGCAGCCTCAGTCTTTGCAGTTGTTTTTGTATTCCACTGGTTTATCTTGCCTTTTCCTAGCAGTGACTCCAAAAAAGCTTTAGATAAACCCGTTAAGACACTTTACTTGGAAGTGATAAAGACCTACTTTAGCCAAGAAAGAATTGGGGTAATTTTAGTCTTTATTCTTTCCTACAGGCTTGGAGAAGCAATGCTGGTAAAGTTAACTTCTCCGTTTTTGTTAGATAAAACAGAGTTAGGTGGATTGGGACTGTCAACTTCGGAAGTGGGGTTAATATACGGCATTGTTGGTGCGATCGCACTCGCCACAGGTGGAATTTAAGGTGGTGTATTAGTCTCAAGCTATGGCATTAAAAGAAGCATGTGGCCGATGGCTCTAGCCCTAAACTTACCCAATCTATTCTATGTATATATGGCTTACACCCAACTTCCAACAAAATGGGTTTATCTTCTGATCGGCATCGAGCAATTTGGTTATGGATTAGGAACAGCAGCCTACAGCATGTATTTCGTGTACCTTGCTAAAGAGAAGTACAAGACTTCTCATTTTGCAATCTCTACCGGAATCATGGCTTTAGGCATGATGTTGCCTGGATTGGTCAGCGGTTACATTCAGCAGGTATTAGGTTATCAGTTGTTTTTTGCTCTGACATTTTTATTAACAATTCCTGGGATGCTAACCCTATTGTTTATTCGGTAGTGCGTCAAATTAGCGTGGGGTAGGTAGCGAGGTCATCCCAACTCCAAGGACTATCGGCTAATCCTGCTCGTTGAGCCGCTGTTGTTTTGAGCCGATTATGCTGCCAGATCCAGTTGAAGTAGCTAACTACCAGC
>NZ_JBGTFY010000202.1:0-3924 GCF_041747015.1 Nostoc sp. | reverse complement strand
ACGATAAATTAGATTTTTTCGCCCATCCCATTGTTTCTTTTCAACGGTTGTAACTTCTCCACTTCTTTCTAAGAAATCTAGCCATTCATATAAAGTTTTATGCGACGTTTCCAGACAAACAAAGATAAAATTATAACCTTGTTTTACTGCTAAATCACAAATAGGTTGGCGAGAATACAAGTCATCCCCTAAAAGGGTTACAGGATAACCGTACTTATTTTGATGATTTTTATTTAACCATCTTTTAACAGCCGCATTTTCACAGTCTTGTTTCTCATGTCCATCTTGTTTTTTAATAAAATAAGAGTGATAAATTAATTACTTGTTTTTGATTGGGCGAAACCACAATAGGTGTCACACAACCATGAAAATATGTTGTAGTTCCATTTCGATGATTACGACAGTTACAATGAGGACAATTAATTTTCTTTGATGAGAAATATTCTGTGCCATCCAAAGCAATTAAAATTTCTGACTCTAAATAGAGAAACTTTTTCAAAACTCCGTTTTTATTTAACCATTCATAGACTTTTTGAAAAGCCATAAAGATAGTAGCGCCTGGAACTGGATCTAACAAATTTCTTATTTGATTATCACAGGGAATTTTCTCAATTGAAAATAAACTTTCTGCGTTATCTTTTCCTTTATTGCTTTTCATTAATCGTTGATGGTCTAAAAAAGACTCTGACTGAGTAAAAAATATGGAAAATGCAGCCATCATTGCATCTTCTACCTGATATCTCGTATTATTTCCGGGTTTCCTTCCATCAGGTAAATCATGCAATTGTTGACGTAAAAATTGCATTAATTCAATAATTTCTAGAGTTGCTGCCTTTTTAGCCATGTTTGAGTAATTTGACGCGCTGTCGGATTTTTAACTCACCGAGTTTACATCATCTGACAACAATTATAAATTTTTATTTCCCTTGAATTCCCTATTCTAAAAACCGAACGATGAACTGGATTTCCTCCGTTCGTTGTCAGGTAATCCCTCTATTTTATTGAGTAGTTATACTTATTTTTTATTCCAGATGTTTTTTTAGCCATTGCCTCTGCCTGAAAAATTAGTTACTTTGTACTACATTGTGAATTCCAAAATCGGGGTTAATACTCTATTTTTTTCAAAATGAGAATTGCTGATTATAGGACTTACGCATTGACAGACATAACCAAATGTGAATTACCTCTCGTTACAAGGCAGAGCCTTGTAATGCTCTTGTGGGAGGCTCTGCCTCACAGTTTGACAGGAGGCAGAGCCTCCGAGTGATCACATTCCCAGGCAGAGCCTGGGAACGAGACAAACGAGACAAAGATGTGGGTAACGCATAGCCTTATAAAGGAGAGGGAAGCTAGATACAGAATGAAGTTTTACATTTTATTTAATCGACGTTCCTTAGCTGAACTTTATCCCAAATTAAGAACTCGGTTTTCTTTATCCGGTAAAAACCCTGGCTTTTTAGCAAATACTTTTTCTACGTCATCGATTATCGATGAAGTTCAGAAAGTAAAACTACCATTCGACCGAGGTTTTAGCGATCGCGTTCGGGCAACGACTCCGAAGGAGTATCGCTATTTAAAAAAAAACTTTTCGATTTTTAGATTCACAACTTTTGATTTCCAAAATCGCTTATCTCAACTATGCAATTACCAAATCCGATCTCGTTCTCCTCACTTACCTCTGTACTGACGGGTTTAGAAGTGTGCAGTGATGAATCAGTATATGCTCCCGGTTATATTCAGCCGCATGGAATATTGCTGATGCTGCAAGAGCCACAGCTAACAATCTTGCAGATTAGTGAAAATGTGGAACAGTTTTTTGGGATTTCGGCAGAAGCATTGCTGGGTCAACCCTTACAACGGTTATTTTCCCGCGCTCAAGTGCAGCGACTTGCTGGCTATCTGGCTGAGGATAATCTGGAGTTTTGCAATCCGTTTGAGCTAAAAACGCGGCAGGTTGCCGAGACTGATGGGCAACAGAAAAATCAGACATTTACAGGTGTGATGTACCGGATAGTAGATGGGTTGATTATCGAACTAGAACCTGTGCGATCGCTCAAAAGCATCGATTCAATCCAGTCATATCACCGTCTGCAAGCCGTGATCGCCAATTTCCGTAATGCCACTAACCTGACGAATCTGGCTCAAACCCTTGCCAGAGAGGTGAAAGCAATGACTGGCTTTGATCGGGTTATGATCTACCGCTACCGCGAAGAAGCTTTATCAGGGTTAGACCAGCAAACTTTACTTCAGAAATCCCTAATGGTCAAAGATTTACAGGTAATGTCGCCAGAGTGGATTATTCAGGCGCATCAAGCAGCTTTGGATCTCAATGATGCCGAACTCTACAATCTCATTGCTCAAATCCCCAACCAGGAGCAAGTTCTCGCCAATGCTCTGACATATTTGGTGGATAATTTCTATCTGGAAGCGATAGCGAAGTACTGCTGCCAAGCGCAGAGCGCAAATCTAACCCAAACTCAGTAAAAAGATTATGCCTCATTTACTTAAATCCCCTTCGGAAACGAATATCCTCGTCGTAGACGATACCCCGGATAATCTATGGTTGTTAGCCAAAATACTAGAGTTACAGGGTTATACCGTCGGTAAATCCATCAATGGGAGAATGGCATTACAAGCCGTCGAGCGACATCTACCGGATCTAATTCTGCTTGACATCAATATGCCCGAAATGAATGGCTATGAAGTTTGTCAACAGTTGAAAGCATCAAAAACAACAGAGCAAATTCCGATTATTTTTATTAGTGCCCTTGACCAAATTAATGATAAAGTGGAGGCTTTTGAACTGGGTGGAAAAGACTATATCACCAAGCCATTTCAAGAACTTGAAGTGCTAATGCGAATCAGAAATCAGCTACTCATCAAACAGCAACATCAACAACTTCTTGAACAAAATCAACGCCTAGAGCATGAAATTCAGGAACGCCTGAAGGCTGAAGCAGAGGTAAGGCAGCTATCTTTAACTGATGAATTGACAGGACTATATAATCGACGTGGTTTCTTTTGGCTGGCAAATCATCAATTCCAAATTGCCCGACGCACACAAATATTTTGCTGTCTTTTGTTTGTTGATTTAGATGGTCTAAAGCAGATTAATGATTCTCTAGGGCATAAAATCGGAGACAGAGCGATCGTTGACACAGCCCAATTACTAAAGAAAACCTTCCGTGAATCAGATATTATTGCCCGTATAGGAGGAGATGAATTTGTAATATTTGTTTCTAGCTGCTCTGTAGAGAATACAGATGAATTTCGTCCGCGATTGCAAGTAAATGTTGATCGCTTTAATCAAGAGCATAATTACTCATATCAACTATCCATAAGTATTGGTGCTAGCCAATGTGCTTTAAATGAAAACGTTTCACTAGAACAATTGCTAGAACAGGCTGACAAGCTCATGTATGAGCAGAAACGTGCTAAACGCCTCATAAATCATTAATTGTTCTATTGAAAGTGGAAATATAATGTTGTTTTCTTGCCCACATTCCCCAGCTTGACGTAAACGGTAGGCAGCAGTTAAGCCAGCAATTCCCGCACCCACTACCAGCACCTTGGGAATTGTGCCAAAAGCCATAGAATCCCGTCCGTTATGCCAGGTAGCTGTAGCTAATGCGCTTGCTAATCCCAAACCCCCATACAGTAAGCGGCGACGAGTGGTTTTTTGTTTTAAAATGTCAACTATCTCATCTGCGGGAATGCCAGTTTTTATCGATGCTCTCGCAATTTTATAAGCACGTTGCAAAGATCCCATTAGTGCAGACTTAGCTGTAACGACCTGCAATACTAATCGCTCAAACCTGCAATCAAGACATTTTCAAACCAGGATTATTTGCAACTATAATTGCGCTTCAGCCAGGATTATTTGCAACTGAGCCAGGATTAAATGCAACCAACCTGCAATCATCG
>NZ_JBGTFY010000201.1:0-16544 GCF_041747015.1 Nostoc sp. | reverse complement strand
AGCAACTAACAAAAGATGGTTTGTAAAAGGTTGAAACGACCTAGTTACGTTAATACATAAGCTGATTCGTTTGTACAGTGTGTAAGTCCTAAAGTTTTACAAATCAGGGTTAAAACCTAAATTTACGGATAAGTTTAATGCCCAATGCCCAATGCCCAATGCCCAATGCCCAATGCCCAATGCCTAATCCTCTTACCTTGTAGGTTGTATTGTGGTTAGTCTGACCCTGTTAGAACCGCAACAGAAAACGCCCCTCCAGCAGTGGTGCTTTGAGAACTCTTCCATAATTCGCATTGGTCGAGCCGCAGATAATCACGTTGTTTTGACCGATAGTTTAGTTTCTCGGCATCATCTAGAGCTGAGACAAGTTGGTTCTGGCAGTGATGGCGGTGTTTGGCAGCTAATTAGTCAAGGTACAAATGGGACTTTCCTCAACGGTGTCCTGGTGATTCAGAGTCCGTTACCAGATAATTCCCTTTTACAACTGGCACAGGGAGGCCCAATACTGCAATTCCAAACCCAGGAGGTGACAGCACTAGAAACTGGTTTGCGATCGCAGCCACAACTGCAAGGGACGGAAGAAAACGCCGCCGCAACATTCTACTCAGCCCAAGGTGGAGCAAATTCATCCTACACTTGTACGCACGAAGGCAACTCCCCGAACAATCTGTTTTGCATCCACTGCGGTCAACCTCTCTCAGTACAACACAGGATTCGCCATTATCAGGTGTTGCGAACTCTCGGACAAGGAGGTATGGGTACGACTTATCTCGCTAGGGATGCGACTGGTCAGATTGCGGGGATGACACAACTGCTGGTGCTGAAGCAAATGAATGCTGATATGGTGAAAATTGCTAAGGCTCAAGAATTGTTTGAGCGAGAGGCGTATACTCTCAAATCCCTTAACCATCCTGGAATTCCTAAGTATTATGACTTCTTTGTAGAAGACGGCAAAAAATACCTGGCAATGGAACTAATCCACGGACAAGATTTGGAGAAACGTGTCTATACCACTGGACCAGTTACGCCAAGTCAAGCGATCGCTTGGATGATCCAAACTTGCGATATCTTAAGCTATCTTCATAGCCAAAGCCCTCCACTGATTCACCGCGACATTAAACCTGCCAATCTGATGGTGCGAAGTTCAGTAAATCACATAGTAGTGCTGGATTTTGGCGCAGTTAAGGAAATTGGCACAGTGCCCGGTACTCGTATTGGTGCAGAAGGTTATTGCGCCCCTGAACAAGAACGAGGACAACCTTTAACTCAATCTGATTTGTATGCAATTGGATCAACGCTGATTTTTCTGCTCACAGGGGAAAACCCGTTCAAGTTTTACTGCCAACGAGGGCGAAACTTCAGGTTTGATGTGGCAAAAGTTCCCACCATTAGTTCCCAATTAAGAGACATTATTGACCGCGTTACAGAACCGTTGCCACGCGATCGCTACCAAACGGCGAAGGAATTAGCTGCGGCTTTAGCTGCTTGCAAAGTCTAGAGATTAGTTAGTAGAGACACCATTAATTGCGTACTAGGGAGTATTGAATTTTAAAAAACCCTATGCTCTATTCCCTATTTCCTACTCTTCATCCCAAGTTTCCACAGCTAGCAATTCACTAACTGGGTCTTGCATAGTAAAGCCAAAGTCCAGCAGTTCCTTTTTCCAGTGCTGCCATTCATTACCATAAAGCAAAGCGATTTTCCAGATGCTATCGCTTGGCTTGATAATGTTCGATTCTATGAGTGATTGCACGTTGCGCTGCAATTTCACCATCGGGTGAATCACTTTTTGAGTCATAACCTCGATTGAATTAAGATGTTTGTTAGTAAATGCTTAATCAAAACTGCTTTCCATTCTGCAATTGTTGCCGGATCGTAGAGTGGTGTAATTGGGTAAAGCTAGTCTTAACTCTTTAAGTATACCATAACCAACTCTACTAAGTTATTCTTAATTTCGGTTTTGTACGGTAATTACCACCACGAAACTCCAATCTCACCAAGCAGTCTTTATGTTTCTTGCAGAAATCAGACAAGGGTTAAGGTATAAGCGGGTAAGGGATGTTTCTGTTTCCTCTTTACCTTTATCCTTTTTCCCCAAGAGTCCAACAGTACCTTTGGTAAGAGATATATTATGGACGCCGAGCAGAATAATTAGCCATCTGGGAAGTTGCACTAAGCAGTATAGCTGAGGACGACTGGGAAAATTGTATTTGTTTTAGTCATTAAAAATATGCGTGCTTGGTAAAGAACCCACAGGAAACAGCTTAGTCTGAAAGTTTTTGATTGACAGTGAAATTTGAAATTGAGTAGAAATATCTACTTTTTCTGTTTATTTAAACGTTATTTACAATATCGCAAACATATAGCATTAAGCAAATTCATCGCAAATCTTTATATAATCTTAATTTTCTGCCCAGTAAATTAAGACCTGGAGGGTTTTGCTTTGAAGTGTAGAGCGATGCCTACGGCGGTAAACTACGCCTGGCAAAATGTCGTCATAGCAAAGGTTTCCCATAAAGTTCCCTCGTCTTGAGAGTCAGCATTTGAAGTTTGTGTGAAAAATTTCTGGACAAGATGTTAGTTTCGGTTGAGCAGGTGGGTATCCTCACAACAGGAGGCTTGCTGTTACCTAAGTATTTACCACAGCAAGTATGTGAGGCATGGCTAGTTCGGAGGCAGAATACCTAATTACCCGCAAAAAGCAGATTGATCGGCGAAAAAGGATTATCACAATAGTCTCGATGTTCTCATTTTTTGGTTCTACAGTGTTTGCAGCCGTTCCAGCAATACAGAAGGCTATTCAACCTAAGCCAGCAATTGCGTCTCCTTCTGTTGAGTCAGGATTACAACAACAGGCGCGGGGTTACGAGCTAGTTTTACAACGGGAACCAGAAAACCGACTTGCTTTAGAGAAACTGTCTTTGGTGCGGTTGCAATTGAAGGATGCTAAAGGTGCGATCGCACTTTTGGAGAAGTTGGTGAAGTTGCGCCCTGATCGGCAAGATTACAAAGTTGTATTAGAGAACATTAAGAAACAAGAGGGTGAGAGCGATCGCAGCATAAATAAGTAGCCTAAATCTAATTAATAAAGGGTGCGATCGCCCTGATGAAGGAATTAGTGAAACAGCATTCAGATAGGCAGGACTATAAGACTTTAGATGTAAAAGTAAGATACAAAAAACAAATTTTATTTTATCAAAAACTAATATTATTATCACTAATAAAAAATTACAAGGAGCAACAATGAACTTAGATGATAAAGCTAACTTAGCTCAATATTCAGAGTGGAAACAGGAAGTTCTTCATAAGCAAGACTTTTTACAAAAAATTTCAGACAGAAATAACCATGTAATTGCAAACCTACTATCTGAGAGTAAACCAATTAAACTTGAACTGGGAGCAGGAAAAGAACGTCAATTAGAAGGATGGACTACTATAGATATTAGTGGAGATTGTGATCTCGTTTTAGATTTGCGAAATCCGCTTATGTTTCCAGATGAAAGCGTTACTGAAATATACTCTTCTTACGTACTTGAACACTTCTTATATCCTTATCAAATGGCAGGTATTTTAAATGAATGTTATCGTATTTTGAAGAAAGGAGGAATTTTTAGTGTATGTGTACCTAATGCTCGAATATATATTGAAGCATACTTGAATAAAGAAAAATTTGATCCTGAAAGATACTGTCAATTTAAACCTGCATATCATTATAATTCCCCAATAGACTATATAAATTATATTGCTTATATGGCAGGTAATCACTTGCATTTGTTTGATGAAGATAACTTAGTATCTGTTCTATCTCAAGCAGGGTTTAATAATGTTAGATTGCGCGATTTTGATTCTAGCATTGATCTTGAAAGTAGAAGAGATGGTTCTATTTACGCAATAGCTGAAAAAACTTCATCAATAAGCATTGGTGTACATAAAGAAGAAATGTTTATTAGCCGAAAAACCATAGAAATCAGCAATAGAGAACAAGAAATTGGCACTATGGATAATTCTGAGTCATTGGCATCATCAAAATTCATTTGTGTGGATTTAGGATGTGGAACTCATAAAGAAGAAGGTTTTATAGGAGTTGATGTTATTGCTGGTGATCAAGTTGATGTTATTACTGATTTAAATGGTCATTTTCCATTTCCAGATAGTAGTGTTGATTTTATCAAAGCACATGATTTTATTGAGCATCTACCTGATAGAATTCATACCATGAACGAAATATGGAGAATCTGTAAACCAGATGCAATAATTGACATTAGTGTACCATCAACAGATGGAAGGGGAGCATTTCAAGATCCTACCCATGTCAGTTTTTGGAATATTAATTCTTTTATGTATTATTGCCAAGAATTTCCTCTTTATTTAGCAGGTTGTCAAAGTCATTATGGTTTTAAGGGGGAATTTAGTATTGTTAGCATTGAAGAAAAACAGTCGGCACATCAAGTTATTCACGTTCATGCTGTATTAAAAGCAATAAAATCAGAAGAAAACAGTTATCAACTAAATTTTAAAGATATAAATTTAATAATATTTCCCGATTGGAATCAATCTATAAATATAATATTTGAACAGATGATAAATGTATGCCAAGCCATTATTGATCACCCCCAAAATAGTGATATTACTTTACTTATTAATACCCAAAATACCAATATAGAAGACGCACAATTTTTATTAGCAGATGTTTTAATGAATCTTTACTATGATCAAAAGACGGAAATTAATAATGATAAATTCCCAGAATTTAATTTACTAAATATCAATTCAACGGACGAATATAAAGGGTTATTACCAATTTTATCCTCTAGAATTGTTTTAGAGGATGAAAACAAAGAATTTATTAATCAAATAGGATTAGAACAGTTACCTTCTTCGACTTTAGAAGAATTCAAAAACGCTTCAATAGCTATATTAGATAAGCTACCATACATACCACTACAAAAAAAAGAAAGTAGTTTATCCAAAGCTTATCAAAAATTTGCTGAACAGAAATTTGTTGAAGCCGTCGAATTATTTCGACAAGCAGTCATTGAAAATCCTCACTTTGCTAATAGTGGTTTAATTCCCTTAGCTCATAGCTTAATATTAACTCTTGACTGGCAGGAAATTTCTAGAAATTTGCCGACAGGTATTAACTATTTAGAAACTTCTGGATGGTTAAATTCTTTATATTTAGGGAAACCTGTTAACCAGGAAGCAAAACCTATTCCTTGGTACACTTATCCTGCTATAGAATTTATTGAAAATAAAATAAATACTAATTTTCGTGTTTTTGAATATGGCAGTGGTAATTCGTCTCTATGGTGGTCTGAAAGAGTAACACAAGTAATTTCTATGGAAAGTGATGCAAACTGGTTTGAATATATCAAAAAAAATATGCCTTCAAATGTAGAACTATATTTGATTGAAGATGATTTAGAATATGCTTCTGCTATTAACCAATATGAAGATCATTACTTTGATGTCATTATTGTTGATGGTATCAATAGAAACCAGTGTGCTGAATTTGCCTTATCTAAAATAAAAGATCAGGGATTTATCATTTTTGATAATACAGACGATCACAGATACGCAGAAGGCGTTAAAAAATTACTAGAATCTGGATTTATAAGGATTGATTTTTATGGAATGATTCCCAGCTATCTTTATAAAAACTGCACTTCCATCTTCTTTAAAGATATTAAGCTGTTATCAAGAGGAGGATTACCTAGTGAAAAACGCTCTTGTTTAGGAAGATCCTGTTTTCAGATTACCAGTCCTGTAATTGCAATTTAAGAAGTAAAAGTTTATGAGTGAATGGCAATTAAAAACTCCAGTTTGTTTCATCATTTTTAACCGTCCTGATGTAACAGAGCAAGTTTTTCAAAAAATTCGTCAAGCTAAACCCCCTAAATTATTAGTGGTAGCTGATGGATCAAGGACAGATAAGCCCGGTGAAGCAGAAAAGTGTGCTGCTGCTAGAGAAATTATTAATCAAGTTGATTGGGAATGTAAAGTATTAACTAATTACTCTGATGTTAATTTAGGCTGTAGGAAAAGAATTTATAGCGGCTTAGATTGGGTATTTTCTCAAGTTGAAGAAGCCATTATTTTAGAAGATGATTGTCTTCCTCATTCTAGCTTCTTCCGCTTTTGTGAAGATTTATTAGAAAACTATCGTCATAATTCCAGAATCATGTTGGTCTCTGGACAGAATCTCCAGTTTGGACAAAAAACACGAAATTATAGTTATTATTTTTCTCGTTATAACCATTGTTGGGGATGGGCTACTTGGAAAAGAGCATGGCAATATTATGATGATATTATGGCACTTTGGCCTCAAGTGAGAGATGAAAATTGGCTATTTGATATTCTCCAAGATGAACAAGCATTTAGATACTGGTCAGCAACTTTCCAAGGTATGTATGAAGGATTTGATACTTGGGATTATCCTTGGCTATTTGCTTGTTATATAAATCAAGGTTTAAGTATTTTACCAAATATAAATTTAGTTTCTAATATTGGTTTTGGAAAACAAGGAACTCATGCAACAGATTCAAATAGTATCCTATCTAATATAGCTGTTGAAGAAATACAGTTTCCCTTAAAACATCCTCCTTTTATAATCAGAGATACGCTAGCAGATAATTTTACTGAAAGAACTTTTTATAGTGGAACTTTAGCTAAAAAAGAACAGGCTATTAATATCACAGAATTATTGAATAATTCTCTTAATTTACTGGTTAATAATCTAAATAAAATAAATCTCCAAAATACAACTTTAGTAACCATATCCTCTGTAGATATAGAACTCACTTTACTGAGTTTAGTAATTTCTAATTTAAACGCAAACTTTAATAGAGTATTATTTTTCACATCTGAGGAAATTGATCAAAGGTATTTGGAATTTTTCCCACAATTAGAAATTATTAAAATTGCTCCTATAGGAAATTTAGTAGAGTATAGTAGATTTGTTATCAAAGAGCTTAATTCATTTATAGATACTGAATTTTGCTTAATTACACAAGGAGATGGTTTTATTATCAATCCTCAACTGTGGTCAGAGGAATTTTTAAATTATGATTATATTGCTGCACCTTGGCGTAAACAAACTCCTCTAGTTAATTCTCAAGGTAAAACTGTAGATATACTTGACTTAACTAAAAATAGAGTAGGCAATGGTGGTTTTTCCCTAAGAAGTAAAAGGTTACTAGAAGTATCTTCACAGTTAGATTTTGATAATCTAAAAACATCTTCGTTATCAGAAGATTTGATTATCTGCCATTATTTTTATGACTGGTTTAAAGATCAAGATATTAAATTTGCACCTTTAGAAATAGCTGTTAAATTTAGTTTTGAGCAACCCATAGAAGAAATTGACAACTTTTCTTGGGAAAATACTTTTGGATTTCATGGAAAAACTTCTCTTATTCCTGTCTTAAATAAATTATCTCAAGATTTTAATTTAGATTGTACTTCAGAAAAACAGCAAAACAGCAATTTTATAGATGATTTTAAATTGAAGGAAATAAATATAGTCATTTTTCCAGATTGGTCAGTAGATGAAGACGATTTAGGTGTTGAAATACAACAAGTTATTCAAAGTATAGCTACTCACCCAGATAAGAGCAAAATTACACTTTTAATTGATACCAGTGATACTTCGGGTGAAGAAGCCGATATTTTTCTAGCGGCTATAGCTATGAATCTAATGATGGAAGAAGAAATAGATATAACTGAGGAGTTAACAATTTCCTTAATAGGTGATTTGACGGAAATTCAGTGGCAAAGTTTACTCCCTCTTATCAATGCGAGAGTTTGTTTAGAAAATGAAAATCAAACGGTAATTCTCAGCAAACAACTAGAGCAAATTCCTTCATATTTTCTAAAAAATTTAAAAGAAGTAAGTACAGCACAGTTTTTTTTTAAGTTAGGTAATAGCTTATTTGTTCAAGGTAAATATCAGGAAGCAATCGCGCAATATCAAAAATTCCTAAAAATCCAATCAGGTGATGCAGATATTTATTGTAACTTAAGCTATTGCTATAGACAGTTAAACCTGCTAGATGAATATTTTAGTACTCTCCAGCAAGGAATTAAGCTTTACCCTACAGATGAAAGACTACATTTTTCATTAATCATCGATTTGCGGCAGAATGGACGTATTCAAGAATCAATTTTAAGTGCCGATTATGCTGCTAAATGCTTCCCTGATGATTATACTTTTCAACTCCTCAAATATTTAACAGTTCCATCAATATATGAGAATCAGGCGGAAATTAACTTTTTTCGCCAGCGCTACACCCAAGGGCTACAAAAGTTAATTCAGTATACATCTCTTAAAACTACAGAAGAACAACATAGTGCTTTAGCAGGTATAGGTCGCCTCACAAACTTTTTCCTATCATATCAAGCACAAAATGATATAGATTTGCAACGCCAATATGGAAACTTAGTGCATGAAATTATGGGTGTTAACTATCCACAATGGGTGGTTCCTTTATCTATGCCTAAGCTTCAGCCTAATGACAAAATTCGTATTGGTTACGTTTCCCATTACCTACATTCTTATAGTGGAACACTTTGGCTAACAGGTTGGTTACGTCAGAGCAATCATGAAAGCTTTGAAATCTACTGCTATTACACAGGAAATGAGCCAGATCCCATTACCCAACAATTTCAAGAATATAGTGATGTTTTCCAGCATATTCCTCATAATTTATCAGCAGCCTGTGAACAGATAATTGCTGATAAGTTGCACATTTTAGTTTTCCCCGAAATTGGGATGAATCCGCAAACTATGCAAATGGCAAGTCTGCGGCTTGCGCCTGTGCAATGTGTCGCTTGGGGACATCCGGTAACAACTGGCTTACCCACAATTGATTACTTTTTATCTAGCGAGTTAATGGAACCTGAAAATGGCCAAGAGCATTATTCAGAAAAATTAATTCGCTTGCCTAATATTGGCGTTTCTTATCCTAAACCGTATATTCCACCAGTTATCAAAACTCGCTCAGATTTTCAGCTACTAGATGATGCGGTTATCTATTTATGCTGTCAAGCTCCTTTCAAATATCTACCGCAATATGATTTTATTTTTGCTGAAATTGCTCGGCGTGTTCCACAGGCTAAATTTGTGTTTTTGCGTGGTACTTTACTTCAGCCACGCCTGAAGCGTGCTTTTGCTGCTATCGGTTTGAACAGCGAGGATTATTGTGTATTTATCAGTATTGCAGAGCGACTGGACTATCTAATGATTAACTTGCTTTCAGATGTTTATCTAGATACATTCACTTGGTCTGGTGGTAATACTACTTTAGAAGCGATCGCTTGTAATCTCCCCATTGTTACCTCTCCGGGAGAATTTATGCGGGGTCGTCACTCTGACAGCTTCCTAAAAATGCTAGGGATGACAGATACTATTGCTGAAAATGAAACTGAATACATCGAGATTGCTGTTAAATTAGGATTAGACCCGGCTTTGCGAGACACTATTGCGGAAAAAATGAGCCAAAATCATTATCGTCTCTTTGATGATAAAGCTTGTGTTGCAGGTTTAGAAGCCTTCTATAAACAAATTTGTAGTAAACACTTTAGTGCTTAAATTTGTAATTTCAGAGGAGAAGGACTAAAGTGCTTACTACGGACTTAAGAATTTGTGCTTGCGTTGTTTTGTCTATAGCGCTTCTCAGTTGAGTTCAATACAGACCTTACCCCAGCCTCTTCTCTACAAGGGAAAGGGAGTAAGATACAATGCCTCTCTCCCTTTCGGGGAGAGGTTTAGAGAGGGTGTTTTTTAGTATATTTTAAGGCTTGACAAACATCCTCTAAAGGTGCTTTTCAAGAAATGCCCTAACCCACTGCATATTCTGTAAACTTCCTCATGAAAGGAGACTGAAACCCTAACACAATGTCCTCTTTTGCAACTCCCATAGTCACCAAATCTGCTGCAATGTCATCTTCTGTACCATTCCACTGAAGCCAAACTTTTTCACCCTTAATATCAATATGGATGATGCAACTATGTACCCAATCTTGCCCTTCCCAGCCTACATGAACTACTTGGTAATGGTCACGTTTTATATCAAAAATATTCTCAACATCTATATTACCGCCAGTGGGTTTTTGCTCACTATAATCCTGTAATATCTGCTGTACAATCTGTCGATACTGGGCTAGTTTATCCATTTGAAAATAACCTCTTGTTCTACATCATAAATAATCATTTTGACTTGATTCTCTTCAATCATGTCTTGGGGAAAATCAAGTTGAAAAAATGTTTTATAAGTTGTCAAAGGTACTGCTAAATACAAAACACGCTCTGGCTGTCGTCGCTTTAATGCGCCTCTATAGTTGATAAACTGTCCCAATGCTGTATGAAATTCTGAGATTGCAGATGATTTCTGCAAAAAACTTTTAACTTCAACAGCAATTTTTTCTCCTTCCCGTTCTGCCGCAATGAGTTTTTCAGCAGCCAAATCAATAGAGACATTCACACCACCCACGCTAATTGAGAGGGGTCATGAGTAATCTGCCAACCATCCTTCTACAAAGCTTTTTTGACAACTTCATGAAAGACATCTTTAGCAGACATACTTATCCACAATTGTATTTCTTATTTTTATATTATCTCTTAAGTTCGCCATACAACATAGGCAAGCACCTCATAGATTTAGGGCAATGCTGTAAGAAAGATCCCCCGCCTCCGGCGACCCCCTTAAAAAAGGGGTAAAAGAGAGATATTAGCCCCCTTTTTTAAGGGGGTTGGGGGGATCTCCGAACACTGGATATCACTAACTGAACTGTGTTAAAGTATACGCTTTTTTAAAGTTACGATAATCTGTAGTTCATTTACCTGGAAATTGTTGTAAGAGGTTATTTTGAGCGCTCAAGCCTTCACTACGAGCTTATTTTGCCTCAATATACCTCTGCCACATCTGCTCATAAGCCTTCTCCATTTCACGGGTAAACTGTTTGCCATTCCACAATGGGGCTGTTTGCCGCGATGCTTTCAGCTTCAGAGCAACTTGCTGGCGTAAAACTTCATCCTTCCCCAAGCGCACACCCCATTCTATATACTCTTCATCTGTCCAGGCAATGCCTTCTGTGATACCCGCATTCATCATCATGGTGTAGCTGTTACGCGCTGCAAATTGTTCACCAACTCGCGTCACTAAAGGGATACCCATCCAGAGTGTTTCTAGGGTTGTCGTAGCTCCGTTGTAGGGAAATGTATCTAATACAATATCAGCGATCGCTAAATTTGCTCTGTGGACAGCCTCAGAGAAATCTTGAGGCAAAAATCGCAAGCGAGAAGAATCTACACCTTCTTGTTCGGCAATTTGGTAAAAGAAGCGTTTAATTGTTTCCTCCTCAGCAGGCCCCTTAATCAAAAAGTAGCTGTTAGGTACTTGTTTGATAATTTGCATTTGCCACTTTATTGTTTCTGGATGGCGTTTATATCCTCTTTGGGCGCTGAGATATACAATAGCATCCATAGGAATATCCAAGTCATCGCGGCGGAGAGTTGGTACACCAACTTCAAAACCATCTACTGCTATGTAAGTTTGAGGTAATCGCCAGATTTTCTCTGTATAGTAATTTTGTGCATCATCTGGCAGTACATAAGGGTCTGCGATAAAGTAATCAATTGCAGGTATGCCTGATGCATCCCATCCTAGCCAAGTAACTTGAATTGGGGCTGGCTTTAGTGCCATCACTTCACAAGTAATATCTAGAGTGATGCTATCAAGGTCAATTAAAATATCAATTTCATCTTGATATATCTGGTCAGCAATTTCTAGACCATTCATCCCAAAATGACGAGCTTTTCCTGCCTGACTTAGATACCACTCTTGGAGATAGTCGTTTCCTAATTTGTAGTTAACAAAATAAGTATGAATGTCAAATTTATCTCGATCGTGATGTTGAAATAACCAGCGAGCTAGCCAACCAACAGAATGACTCCTGAAAGCGTAAGATACATAACCAATTTTTAATTTCTTCGGAGGGTTTGTTAAAGATTGATTATTAATAATTTGACGATTATAGTTTTTTTCTTCTGATTGGGCAAGATTTTTAATATAATTATTAAAAATCTCAGCTATCTTATTATGAATAGCTCGAAATTCAGCAGGAGCATCTTTAATGTGAGGTATCGCAAAAGATGGCGCAAGTAACCGTAATATTCTTCCTTCTTCTAAAGGAATTCGTTCAGCTTTAATAAACTGTTGAAACACAGTTTCTAATTCTTGACAAGTTGTAGATATTTCTTGCCAATATCCCCCTGCTGACATTAGACCCCTTAACAGCAAATGGAGTGCAAAAATTTTATCGGCTAAACCTTCTGATAAAGAATAACATAACCTAGCTCTCTCTATTCCCTGAGAATAATTATGATCATCTTGATAAAAAGTTGCTAAGTGCCGCAAAATTTCTACATTATCTGGCTCCAATCGTAAATGCAATTCTAGCAGAGATGTTGCTACTAAATATCGCCGTAAAGTATGGCCAATTTTCAGAGCAGCAGGAAGCACTATACAAAAGCATTGATGAGGATCAGAGAAATAAGGCAGACTAGCTTCCATTAAATTCAGATTGACTGGATGTAAGGGGATAGTATTTAAAAATTCTTTTAGAACTTGGATTAATAATTCGAGATCGATTTCTATATTTTCTTTTATTCTTAAGGCTTCAATTAATCCCCACTCATTCAAATCATCAATTTCTTCAAATTTTTGCAACTTGAGAGAAAGTATAAGAATTTGAAGCGAATTATTTATACAACTAGGATTAATTTCCCGCATATGCTGGCGAATTAACCAAGCTAGAGAATATTCTGCAAGTATTTCGCGTCTTTCAGCTTCTATTTGCAAAACTTGAAATAGTTCATTTGTCCAAATTTGTAACTGCTCTTCATCTGCCTCTGTCATTGGCAGCATCCAAGTCATTTGAGCTTCTGCTTCTAGCCCTTGTAATAGCAATAGTAGTCCTAAATGCCAATAATAGGAGATAGTATTTGGTTCTATCGCTATTGCTTGCTCGTATAAATTTGCTGCTTGCAAATAGTTCTCTTGAATAAAGTATTGTTCAGCCTGAGCTTGCCAATTATATATATCACTAATCATTTTAATTCTCATATAAAAAGGTATGGGCAATCTAATTGTGAATAAATCACAAAACTGAAATAAAGTGGATAGAAGAATCTACCCACTTGAGAAAATACGTAATTTAGCTGAATAAAAGTCGTGATGACAACTTAAGTTATATATCAAGTGTTGTCGGTGAGTAATTTTGATCTGCTAACTCAGATGTCTACTTAGATAAGCTGGTAAAGTTGGCGGGGCAAGTCACATTAGTCATAGCAGTTACATCTACACCACTGTTAACTCTTGCTTTGTCGGCTTCACACAAAAGAGCTATGGTAGTAGCTTCACTAGTACCAGCTTGAACTACTACACCCACACCGCCGACATAACTTTTGAGAGGCGCGGTAGAAAGTACTGTTGATGCTTGGTTGGTTACTATGGTAGCCGTACCACCACCACCGGCAATCAAATATATGTAATTTGTGGTTTGTGTTGCAATACCTAGACCTAAATTACCAACCTGAGTTGCACCCGCAAATGAGTTTTGTTCTAAGTAATATGCTTGTTGGGCGCGGTTCATGGAACCTACGTAGGTTTTTGCTTCTGACTGCTTGGCTTTGTTAGCTTGGTTCAAGAAAGAAGGCAGTGCGATCGCAGACAAAATACCGATGATGATAATTACTACTAGTAATTCAATAAGTGTAAAACCCTCATCTCCCTTCTTCTTGGCGAGGATGTGTTGAAGAAACTTGGCTTTTAGTTCGGTTTTCATAAGTGTTTTCCTGGGGGTAGGAAGCGTTTGGGTGTTCTAGATGTAACTTACCCACCTGCGATCGCTTTCCTATCACTTTGAGAAAAAAAGTTTGGGGAGATGCAGTTACACAATCCACAATCCTTGCATTCAAAATGGTACAAACATAAATAAGCCCCTAATGTTGACCAAGGGCTAGATTCTCAACTTCAATTGTGGAAGTGCTTTATTCAAACTCAGGTGGCCACAACTCTAATATTGCCAGTTCCCAACCTGGTAGCAAATCTGGTAATGTGAGCGTGTCGCCATTCTGCATCAACACTGGAGCTTGGTTTAGTCGATAAACCATTACTGTCAACTTGTCAGGGTCAATCAATATGCCGACTACAGACCCAAGTTGCAAAAATAACTGAATCTTCTCTTCAAGCGGTTTAATTCTGTCGCTTTTAGATTTAATCTCAACTATCAGGTCTGGAAGCAACTCCAGAAAGTCGCGCTTGGTTTTTTTCAATCGGTCAGCCCGAACAAAAGACACGTCAGGCGCACGCAGGTTTCTTTTTTCCGAGTCGTCCTCTTCTAGTCTAGGTAATATAAAACCTGCGCTAGAGCCAGTGATACGCCCTAGTTTGCGCGACATGACCCAGTTATTTAAGAAAGTAATTAGCCGAGCACCAATTTCTTCTGACTCGTAATCTGATGGCCCCATAACTATGATTTTCCCCTCTACCAACTCCATCTGCCATTCTGGATGCTCAGTTTGTAGCTGCTCTAAGTCTGTAATGGTGAAAGACATAATATTACAGAAAATACTTCTATATATATCATAAGTAGCGGCAATTCATGAATTACCGCTACTCCAAGAAAGCTACAATGTATTGTATTCAAAGAAAAACGGCTGCATAGTTTGCCATTAGTAGCATCAATGAAAACAGATATAATTTTTTATGAACTTATTAAGGAACTACCACAGATATTTTTTGAACTTATTGATAAACCTGATACTAATCCCAATATCTACACATTTATTGCACCTGAAATCAAACAACAATCATTTCGTTTGGATGGCTTATTTTCTACTGTCAAGGGATTTGAAAATGAACCCTTATACTTTGTCGAATTGCAAACCTACAAAGATGAAGAATTTTACGAACGACTTTTTGGAGAAATTTTTGTTTACTTCCGTCAATATAAACCAGCAAACTCAGACTGGTACGCAATTGTTATCTACGATCGCCGTATTCATGAAACTCTACCTCACCCCCGCTATCAGGTTTTAGTAGAACAACATCTACGCTGCATTTATCTCAATGAACTTTCCACTATGGCTGAAGATTCTTTGGGGATAGGAATTGCCAAACTATTTGTAGAAACACCTAAAAAAGCTACTTCCTTAGCCCAACAGCTAATCAATCAAGCTAGAGAAAAATTAACGGATGAAAATCTTCAACAGAAAGTGCTAGGATTTATCCAAGGCATTATATTTTATAAGTTTCCCAATCTGACTTTAGAGGAAATTGAAGCCATGCTTGATTTAGATGAATTTAAAAATACTCGATTATACGAGAGTATCGTGGCAAAGACAAAGCCGAAGACAGAACTAGAAACAAAATTGAAATTAGTCCCAAAATGTGTTGAGCGGGGTATGAGCATTCAAGACATAGCAGAATTTTTAGAACTAGATGTTGAAACTATCAGGAAATATCTGCAAGAACAGTCTTAGCAGTTAAGAGGATGTTTAACAAGTGTTGAGCGCATAGTACCGTAGGCATTTTGCAATCGCTTACCATCTGGCATAGCCAATCACAGTTTGTTATGCTATATTAAACGTAGTCGTTATGAGTTCAAGTATGGTCATGACTAACCCCACAGTAGAAAACTTAGTAATTATCGGTTCTGGGCCAGCAGGGTACACAGCCGCCATTTATGCCGGACGCGCTAACCTGAAACCCGTTGTATTTGAAGGTTTCCAAGCCGGGGGTTTACCTGGTGGACAACTAATGACAACCACGGAAGTCGAGAACTTTCCTGGGTTTCCCCAAGGGATTACCGGGCCGGAACTGATGGATCAGATGAAGGCGCAGGCGGAGCGATGGGGGGCTGAACTATATACTGAAGATGTTATTTCAGTTGACTTGAGTCAGCGTCCTTTTACTGTCCGCTCAGAAGAAAGGGAAATTAAAACCAACAGCATTGTCATTGCTACTGGTGCAACAGCAAAGCGTTTGGGTTTACCCAGCGAACATGAATTTTGGAGTCGGGGAATCTCTGCTTGTGCGATTTGCGATGGTGCAACACCAATTTTTCACGGTGCAGAATTGGCTGTAATTGGTGCTGGCGACTCGGCGGCGGAAGAGTCAATTTACCTCACCAAATACGGTTCTAAGGTGAATATGTTGGTACGCACCGATAAAATGCGGGCTTCTAAAGCTATGCAAGACAGGGTTTTGAGCAATCCGAAAATCCAGGTGCATTGGAACACAGTAGCCGTGGATATCTTCGGTAATGGTCACATGGAAGGAGTGAAAGTCCGCAATACCAAAACTGGTGAAGAGAGCCAACTGCACGCTAAAGGTTTATTCTACGCCGTTGGTCACAGTCCTAATACCTTTCTATTTAAGGGGCAATTAGAACTGGATGAGGTGGGTTACGTTGTCACCAAGCACGGTACTGTAGAAACCAGTGTAGAGGGCGTTTTTGCTGCTGGCGATGTCCAAGATCAT
>NZ_JBGTFY010000200.1:0-4714 GCF_041747015.1 Nostoc sp. | reverse complement strand
ACAAAACTCTTGATTTCTACAACAATTTTTTGTCCCTGACGTTCTGCGGCGATTGGTTTTTCTGCTGCCAAGTCAGCGTAGAGTTCAGCATCCTCATATTTGATAAAGTAAGGATCAGCCGTAATAGTCCAGCCGTCTTTTATCAATGCGTTCTTGACTTCATTATGATATATGTCTTTAGCTGGCATGGTGGAACTATTGAGTAATAGTTTAATTGTAAAGTGTGTGCCATATTGGGTGGAAATTAGATTATAAAATACACTTTCTCATCACTCACCCTGCCTAGCATGAACACCGCTCGTATCCAAAATACCCTAGAAACCCTCTTTCAAGATTCTGCCCGTTGGTTACACTCAGGACGGCGGGTGGTGTTTTGGTACGACCCTGAACAACAATTTGCCAGCAGTTTTAATGAACTCCAACTTGAAGGCGTAGAGAAACTTCAACTCGCTGACACCCCCTTCACCGTCAAATATCGCTTACTTACTCTACAACCCAATCAAGCATTTCTACTGTATGCACCCTTTCCCGAACCTGCGCCCCAAGAAAACTGGCTTCTGGACATCCAAAAAAGCGGTTTAACTTTTTCTGCTGACCCGGCTGCCCTCATCTATGCAGATTTAGGATTGCGATCGCGCCGTCTAGAGATTATCATCCGAGAACAGATAAAATTCTTTAAAAGCCGCAAACGGACAGAAGCCCTGCAAGCAATGGGCATTTCCCCTGATAGCGACGAACGAGAATTACTTCTGGCTATGCTTTCCGTCCTTGCAGGTTTAAAAGTACCCGATGCAGGTACACTGATCAGGCGAGTGTTGCTAGGAGGGTTATTAGAGACTGATAACGCCCTCTGGTCTGATATTGAGCGTTTTGTCTCCGCAGAAGCCTTCTGGGAGGTAGCGGTGGAATACACTGACCTTCCCAAACAACACCCCAGCTTAAACAAGTTGTTTACACAGCTGCTAGTGACCCATTTCGCTATATCATTGCACGGTGTTATTCCACCTCAGTTAGCGAACCAAGTTATCAGCCCTGGACAACGGGCTTACGCATTTATCGACCAGTGGATGCGGGACCAGCAGGATTCTTCAAGTTTGAAGACCCTAAGCAGTGAAGTAGCAGAACAATTACAGATATTTGATGCCATAGAGAATTTAGACCAGAAGTTTTATTTGAAGCAGCTAGTTTTGAAGTTGTAGATCAGGTATTAATCCGTACCTGTGTCAAAAAACTACAAACGCAAACAGGGCAACAAAAAACCGAACTTGCATCTTGGCGTACTTGGTTACAAACCCGTCACACTCTGATTTGGTTTCCTAAGTATGAGAAAATTTATCAAGCAATGGATGCTGCGATCGCTATTTTAGAATTCAAGCAGCAGTATACAGGAGGATTCCGCCAGTCAGCCCCAGTCCTTTTTAAAGCTTATGCCAGTGATTTGCACTTATTTGACAGAGCTTACCGTCATTTTATTGTTGCCAGTGATGATGCTCAAGGAGATATCCTCAAGGGGTTAATTGAAGATGTAGAAAATTTATATACTCAATGGTTCTTGGATGGTTTAGGAGAAGCTTGGTCTGATGCTGTTAGCAATCATTGGGAATTGGAGGGCATTGCATCTCAAAGCAAGTTCTTCGGTAGGCACGTTTTCCCCATTTTAGAGCGGAGCGATCGCGAAAAAGTATTTGTAATTATCTCCGATGCCTTACGCTACGAAGTCGCCAGCGAACTCCAAGAAGTAATTTATAAAGAAATGCGGGGTGAAACTGAACTGGAGGCGCAATTTGGAGTTTTGCCTAGTGTAACGCGGTTGGGCATGGCAGCACTTCTCCCCGGCTCGAAACTAGAACTGATACCAGGTGATGATGATGTCCGAATTGATGGACTTAGTACTAAGGGTACGGTAGCAAGACAAAAAGTATTAACCGAAAATAGCCGTGTTGATTCTACGGTACTCAATGCCAAAGACCTGCTAGCCATGAGTACAGAGGAAGGACGGCTAATAGTACAACCCTATCGTCTAATCTACATTTATCACAACGTCATTGATGCGATCGGTGATCAAGCATCCAGCGAACGTCAAGTACTATCAGCTTGCGGAACAGCAATTAACGAACTGCTACGACTGGTAAAGAAAATTTGTAATTCTATCAACGGTACAAATGTGATCATCACTGCTGATCACGGGTTTTTATATCAACGTTGCTCGATCCAAGAGGCAGACAAGCGACCCCTACCAAGTGGCGAAGCAATACTCGAAAGCAAACGCCGCTACCTGTTAGCACGAGAACGAGTGAATGACTCAACCTTACTACACTTTAGTCTGCCCTATACAGAAAATGGCATAGTTGCGATCGTACCTCGTGGTAGTTTACGCTTTGCCGTTCAAGGTGCAGGCGCACAGTTTGTCCACGGTGGAGCATCCCTTCAGGAAGTTTGCGTACCAGTCATTACCTATCATCACCAACGGGCAATTAAAGGCGACGATGGCCCAGCCCGGAAAGTCGGAGTGCAGGTAAGTGCCAGAGTCCGAAGAGTGACAAATAATCGTTTTAGCTTGACATTAGTGCAAACTGAGGCAGTTGAGGGTAAGTGGCGATCGCGTCAGATTACAGTTGCTTTGTACGATCCTCAAACCAATATACCGATAACGGACGTGCGAGTAACCAACTTAAGCAGCACCAGTATTTATCCGAGCGATCGGGAAATTAGTTTAAGGTTGACCGTAACCACCACTAATCCCCCTACAAACGTCTATTTAATAGTCAAAGATGCAGATGACGAGAGTGAACTGCTTAAAGAACCTTGGGCAGTTAGTTTAGGAATTGCTAACGACTTTGGAGATTTCTGAGCCAATATAGTCACAATATCGGTGACATCAAATTATTCCCCCCAGCCTCCCTGCCCCCTGCCTCTAATGGATGACTTGAATCAAAAGCTAAACAGCATTTACCCTGGAAAGGTAGTGCGTAAAGACCTGACTAAGCGTATCAAAGAAGGTGCTAACGTACCCGTGTATGTGCTGGAGTACTTGTTGGGTATGTACTGTGCTACCGACGACGAAACCACCATTGAGGAGGGTGTTGCTCGTGTAAAAAATATCCTAGCTCAAAATTACGTCCGTCCTGATGAGGCAGAACAGGTCAAATCTAAGATTCGGGAGTTGGGACGATTCACTATCATTGACAGGGTGACAGTGACACTCAACGAGAGAGATGACATTTACCAAGGGATTTTAATGAATCTGGGAGTCAAAGGCGTAGTCATTGACCCGGAAATTGTCAAACCGAACCAAAAACTTTTGGGTGGTGGTATCTGGTGTATTCTGCAACTAGAGTATGAAGCCGGAACCAAACCCAGTCCCTTTATTGTGGGAAGCCTCAAACCGATCCAAATGCCTAGTGTAGATATGGATGAACTGTTTGCAGGTCGCCCAGCTTTCACCCGTAGCGAATGGATTGACTTGTTGATTCGCTCAACGGGACTAGAACCTACTACTGTTAAAGAAGATGTAAAATGGCATCTACTTGCGCGTTTAGTTCCCCTTTGCGAAAATAATTACAACTGTTGCGAACTTGGCCCCCGTTCTACAGGCAAATCCCACGTTTACAAAGAAGTTTCTCCGAACTCAATCCTTCTTTCTGGTGGCAAAACCACAGTAGCGAACCTTTTCTACAATATGTCCACCCGCCGCATCGGACTGGTAGGTTTATTTGACGTAGTTGCTTTTGATGAAGTAGCAGGTATCAGCTTTCATGATAATGACGGTGTGCAAATCATGAAAGACTACATGGCATCGGGTTCCTTTGCACGAGGTAAGGCTGAGATTAACGCCAGTGCTTCTATGGTTTTTGTTGGCAACATTAATCAAAGCGTAGAATCCTTGGTAAAAACTTCTCACCTCCTTGCACCCTTCCCCGAAGCCATGATTGACACCGCTTTCTTTGACCGCTTTCACGCTTATATTCCTGGCTGGGAAATCCCCAAGTTTAGCCCAGAAAATTTCACCAACCAATACGGGTTCATTGTTGATTACTTAGCTGAATGGCTGCGAGAAATGCGTAAACGCAGTTTTGCTGATGCGATCGACCTCTACTTTCGATTGGGTAATAACCTGAAACAACGGGATGTCCAAGGAGTTCGTAAAACCGTATCAGGGCTATTGAAACTACTCTTCCCAGACGGTTCATTTAGCAAGGAAGACGTGCGTGAAGCTCTAGTTTATGGGCTACGGGTGCGGCGGCGTGTCAAAGAACAACTAAAGAAAATTGGCGGTATGGAATTTTACGATGTGCATTTCAGCTACATCGATCTCGAAACTTTAGACGAGCATTTTGTCTCAGTCCCAGAACAAGGAGGGTCAAGCCTGATTAGCCAAGATGTGCTGACTCCAGGTCATTTACACTTTGTCAGTATTGGAGATAGCGGCATAATCGGCACATTCAAACTCGAACTGCAAGCAGTACCCGGTAATAGCAAGTTGGTACGTACTGGTGTAGCAAATACTGCCAAGATGAAGGATAGTTTGAATATTGCCATGAATTACTTCAAAGCTAATGCTCAACGGGTTAGTAGCAGCAATTCTCATTTTGAAAAAAAATCAGAGAAAATTCCGTTACTTAAATAGAGAACTTGTGTCGAAGCATCATTTTTTGACAGATAATTATCATCCAACGTTGGCGATAGAGAGATTTTCAGAAAAATGTCCATGAAA
>NZ_JBGTFY010000199.1:0-8963 GCF_041747015.1 Nostoc sp. | reverse complement strand
TTATGGTAAAAAGGCACGTTCTTGTTTCCCGCAATTCGGGCATCTATCGTATTATCGGCAAGCAGGGCTTCTACCGTTGTTAATACCACGGATGCCGCGCCTTTTCATCGGGCGCAGGACGGCATTGCCCTTTATTGGGATGAAATAAGCATCCGTACAGAAACGGTTTACAAGCATATTGATTCTTTGTTCAAAGATGTGATTGATTGGTATAAAATTCAAACCCATTGGCAAGATATTTTACTGGTTGTGCTGTCGATTAAAACTGGCAAGATTTCAAGTGCGGTGTTGTTACGAAAATAACCAAAGCTGATATCCTTATACCAGAAAGTTAAACAGACATATAACCTGAATGCTAGCTCTGAACCTATGAGCGTTAATGAAATATCTCTTCGACTTGCTCAAGAAACAGATGCGTGGGTGCTGAGTGCAATTCATATTGCCGCTATCAAAGCTCTGCCTGCAACTTTCTATACCCAAGAAGAACTTTTAGCTTGGCGTAATTACCGCGACAAACCTGATGGTTTAAATATATTGAAGAGTATGAAAGTGGAAACTTTCTGGGTTGCGATCGAGCAAAATGTTGTTATCGGTTTTGCTAGTTTCATTGTTGATGAACTCATCGGCCTATATGTGCATCCCAAATATCAAGGTAAAGGGATCGGACGTGTTCTAGTTGAACATTTTTGCGATGAAGCAACTGATCAAGGTGTAAATAAAGTAATTACAACCGCTAGCCTTTATGCTGAAGGTTTTTATTTGCGACTGGGATTTACTGCCATCCAAAAATCACCTCACTATTTAAGAAATGGGGTAGTTGTTCCAGTTATCAAGATGAGTAAAACATTAGGGACTTGCAATTAAAAAAATCTCCAAATACATCTGCCATACTCATAACTACTAAGATAGCGATACCTTCTCTACGAGACGCTACGCGTAGCTTGCTTCCACGTTCGTGTAGCGTCCCGTAGGGAAGTGGTACGGTGAGCTACGCTAACGCAACAAAATCTACTAATTGATTACTAACTTTAATAATTACCTTTTTCCTAAGTTGCAATAACTTTTTCTACATAACCTATGATGTAAGTAAGTACTTGCCAGCATAAATGAATAAAACTATCCGTTCATCAACTCTCACCCGTACACGTTTGATAGAAGCCGCCTCACAGGTATTTGCCAGTTTAGGTGTTCAAGGAGCAACTACCCGTGAAATAGCTCGTGTTGCTGGTGTGAATGAGGTGACTTTATTTCGCCACTTTGCTAGCAAAGAACAACTTCTGGGAGCAGTAATCAAAAATGCCTCGGTACTCCAGACAGAAGCCCTTGCACACCCCGAAGCATGGACTCAGGATCTAAAAATTGATTTAAGACATTATGCCCATCTTTATAATACTATGCTAGAGGCACAGGAAGACTTAATTCGTACCTTCATTGGAGAAGCTAAACGTCATCCTGAGGCAGCCAGACAAGTGATTCAAGAAGCTGCCAAGCCCTTAGGGGAAAAACTAGTCGCTTACCTGCAATCGAGTCAGAGACGAGGCATCGTTAGAGCAGACATTGAGCCATTTCCAGCAGTCGATATGTTTACAGGAATGCTGTTAGCTGGAATGTTATGCCGCAGTGCAAAATTCAATCAAGGCAGCTATAGCTGTGAGGACTATATCGAAACCTGTGTAGATATTTTTGTGCGCGGTATTAGTACCACTCCCCTCTCAGTTGTCAATGCAGCTGCAACCCATGAGCTAGATTAGAAAATCACAGCACATGATCGTACATCCTGATCATCATTTTCAAGTAAATACTTATAATGATATAGAGTTTCATCCTCTTGCAGAGATTAAAAATAAGCAATTGCGAATTATTCATAATTTTTTTAAATATGTTTTTTTAATCATGGCTAGTTTGTTAGATAAGATTCATAGCAGTCATTCTGAAGTAGAGCGATCGCTATTAACTAAAAGCTCTTGTTGTTTTGCCAGCACTTGTTTACGTAACAAGAGCAATTTTCGATCTCTAATGCCTTCTGCCATCAATCCATCGACAGTTTTCATCAGATATTCAGCGCAGGAACCCAATTTTCCAGATGCGGTGGCAATACTATCAACAGTGGTTGTTAATGTTATCTGATGAGCGTATCTGGGATGTTGGCGATTGGCAACGAAAGCGATCGCTTTGAACTAAACTGCTGTAATGTTCTTGTCCAGTTATTCGGATGAGGATTTCATTGTTCTGTCAGTGTTTGAAGACGATCAGCGATTACTACTGTTACCCCTTTTGCGCCAAGGCGATCGCTGTTGCTTCTTAATTCCCGATGAAGCACCAAGGATAATTCCTAATTTACCCGTCATACGATTATATAACTCCTTTATTTGGGAACACTAAAGTCAGAAATTGTCAAGACTTAGTGGTGAGATAATGAATGGTAATTTAGTTACTGGGGTAGCTCATGAAATGAATAATCCTTTGGGCTTTATTTCTGCAAGTCTCAAACAAGCGAAACCTACGATTGCTGAGATTTTTGAACACTTGAAGCTATATCAAGAAGCAGTACCATCACCGAGCGAGGAAATAATTGATCATGCAGAGTCAATCGACCTGGATTATAGTTTAGAAGATTTACCCAAAGTAATTGATTCAATGGTGATGGCGTGCGATCGCCTGAAAAACATCAGCACTAGTTTACGGACTTTCTCAACACAACGGTTCACTCGTGGTAAATTCTACGCTCGGCAAGGAAACTGAATTTTTCATTACCTTACCAATTCTGGCTCAGACTTAGGATTAACTTAGTACAGCTTTGCATTAATTCGTAGCGTTTTTAAACGCAAAGGAACGCTGTAGACGCTTTTGCGGCTTGCCGCAGGCTGGAAAGCGCAGAGGAGCGCAAAGTTTTTTAAGAGGATTTGCTACGAACTTGCGAAATTCTGCACTTAGTCGAGACTGTAACTTTCATACTGATAACGATTTACTCTATTGCCACCAATGAATCACACACTACAGATTTAAACTCCGAAGCAAAATTAACATTAAACTCTTTATTCTCCGATCGCTTCTCCCCATTCTTTAATTACAGAAAATAGTGATGAGTAATCATCATCAGCAAATGACATTTTTACGGCTGTTTGCAAGATTTGCCGAACACCTTTAATACTGCTGAGATCCAAACTCAAAGATTTCGCTTCTGAGATAAACAATTCTGTATCTTTCAGCAAGTGTTTTGTGGGGAAATTGGGATTAGCATAATTGCTATCCAACATTCTTTGTAGCTTTTTGTCAAAGGTAGGTGCATAAAGTGAACTGTCACGCAGTATTTGCATAAACACATCCACATCGACACCCTGACGCTGGATAAAAGCCAGACTCAGGGCAAAGCTAGTTGTTAGCGAAGCTATTAGCTGATTTAGTGCCAATTTAAGCGCTGCCGCAGATCCCACAGGCCCTATAAGTAAAGGTTCTGCGCCAAAATTTTGGAGTAAGCTCAAGTGGCGTTCATATTGTTCTGGCTCGGCACCTACCATAACATTCAACTTGCCAGCTTTTGCTTCCGGGATACTCCCTAATACGGGTGCTTCTAAATACTCACCACCACCTGCAATAACTGCATCCATAATTTCTTTGCTTTCTGTGGCAGTGATTGTTCCCATTTGGATGATAGTGCGCCCTTCCAGAGTTTGCCAAGCAGTATCTGAAAGTAACACGTTATAGATGGCTGAGGCATTAGTGAGCATGAGGATTATGCACTCAGCAGCACGAATGGCGTGGCGGGGATGTGTGACAATTTCAGCCCCAGCTGCTTGTAATGGTGCTAATTTTCCTGGTGTGCGATTGTAGGCAACTAGCTCTATATCTGCGGCTAATAACCTTTGAGCCATTGGTAGTCCCATCAGTCCAGTTCCCAGAAATGCCACCTTCATTTTTCACGTTCCTTTGGTACAGCGTCACTTTTCAAGACAGACATCGCGTTTTTATCGTTTAATTTTAATAACAGTAAACAGTGATCTCTGAATACTGTTTACTGACTATTAACTTCTGTATCTGGCGATCAACCACCGGCGGCAAAAGTCACCATTATCAAAACTGAAAGTAAAATACCAGGGGTAAGTAGTGTTACTAACATTATCAAGTCATGAGCAGTCATAATTATTACTTCTGTAATGTGTTTAGCTTGACAGTAATCACTGTTATCCTAGTCTAAATAAGACTGATAGTACATTCTTAAAGAGAATTTTAACTTTTCGAATTTACGTTTACTCTGGCACGGTCAATCCTTTTAGTGATTGAGAAATTTCTGTCTTATCCAGACCTTTGCTCTGAACTAGAACTCCAAAACCACCTAGTCCTGTGGGATCTAAAAGCTGGTGTAGTGCGTCCCGTCGCTGTAGTAACTGCGAGAGGGGTTGCTGTTGATCACAAAGGGCAGCAATGCGTTCGCCTAAACCCAACGCCATCAAAAATAATCCTTGCTGGATAAAACCAACATTCTTTAAATTGCACTTCTTTCCCCAGCGTTCTAAAGCCGTAAAGTCAACATGAGCAGTGATATCTTGCCTTCCAATATTAATATAGGGGTTGTCATGGAACCGATGATGATAATAGCACTGTAGTGTTCCTTGCGATCGCCTGGGATTGTAGTAACGACTGGCAGGGTAGCCATAATCAATTGTTAACACATAGCCTCGCTGCAAGCGGTCTGCTACTATACTCAACCAGTCTAGAGCAGCCAAATTGATTTCACTGCGATAGCCATCTGGATATGCACTCTGAGCAAAGTCGATTTCTACTAAATCCAAATATTGGGCTAGTTGAGGCGTTGAAAGTTCCCCTGTGACTTCCGCAAATAATGGGATGGGGTATGGGGTATTAGTCTCTTCCTCATGTCTATGTGCTGTCACATAAATTTCTCGCAGTTCTCCTTTCTCTAGAATGAATTGATGCACTGGAAAGGCATCTACTAACTCGTTAGAAAAAAAACAGCCAGCGATCGCATTCGGTGGTATATCCTCTAGATTGCACCAACGCACGGGCAAATCTTGCAAGCGTTGCTGCTGTTCTTGTCTTAAAGTTGGGGACTTTTCAATAATGATGTACTCCAGCGCAGTCAAAAAATCAGGGTAGCGCAGTTGATAATATTTAAGGATATGCAACGCCAGCAGTCCTTGACCTGCTCCCATTTCTACCAGAGAAAAGGGTACAGGTCGCCTTAAAATCTCCCACATTTGCAAAAATTGTTCTGCTAGTAACTCGCCAAAATCAGCACAGAGGTTTGGCGAGGTAAAAAAATCACCACCTTTAAAGCCAATTTTGACTGCATCACTGGAATAGTAGCCATGCTCAGGGTGGTATAATACCATATCCATGAATTCAGCGAAAGTAATTCGTTGTTGAGGATTAGTGGTAATCTGATTTGCGATCGCTGCACACAATGCTGGATTTGAATCCATAAAATTTGAGATTGGGAAGTAGAGAAGGCAAAAGCCAGAAAATAAAATTGTTACCAGTGAATCATATCACCATATTTTTTAGCCGGGTTTTTAGCAATTCTTTTCGCTTTGCTATAAATACTTTGAAGTCTGATATATCAAGGCTTCCGTCAGGTATGAATTTGTTTGCTTTGTCAATGTTGTATTTAGTTACCCAATCCTTAAGCGGAGTTGTACCTTTTGATCGATTTTCAGTTTCGTTAAGAAGTTGAAGATTTGCAATTCCGTTCCAGTTTGAAGGGTCTGAATAAAAACTAAAATCCTCATCTGTCTTAAAATCTTCTCGTTTTATGCCTTTAAAATAACTTGCAGGATGCAAGTGGTCTTTGTGATAGTACTCACCGTCAAATTTCAGGTGAGAATAAATTAATGATAAAATAGCGAAACAGTCAGGGGCATCTTTTTGTGTTGTGAATAACACTTCAATTAAGTCATCATCAAACGAGAGGTTTTTTGCCGGATCACCTTTAAAATTATTTTTAATTCTTTCAAGCGGAAAACATAGTTGCTTTGATGTGTCGGCTAATTCTGATTTAATGGCTTTACGTAAACCTGAAAGCACTGTGTCTGATTGTCCACTAAAAACACTTTTCAACAACGACAAGCAAAGCCATTTTTTGATTAATTCTTTGTCATCCTTGTAATTAATAGGGCTGTTAATATCGGCTTCAATTTCTCTATGATATATGTAGTATATAATTGGTATTACAGCATTTTTGGCTTTTAAATTTTGATTATTAAAACCTAACTTTGAAAGTAATATGAAGCTTTCAGTTATAGTTTTCTTGATTCTGTCCCAATTTTGTTCAAATATAGCAACACTGCTTTGGTCAAAATTCTTTACTTGAAATTTAATATTCTCGTTGAATAGAAATAAGCAAGTTTTTAAAACAAAATCTTGGCTGATTAAAAAACCCGCATTGCTAATTTCAAAAACCTTCTTTACAACATCATGTATTTCCTCTCTTGCATTCAACTTCCAATTTGCAGTTGTAATTGACATCAGGAGGTCAGAAAAACTGAGAGGTTCGCCTCCGCTATTAGTCCGAATAAAAATATCTAATACGGTATCTATTTTCTGAGTTTTTTCAAGGTAGTAGTTTATCAACTTCTCATTAAAAACTACTTCGTAAAGTTTTCTTATAGTCTGTTTTGTAAAATCTTTTGTTAGCCAACCTTGGCTGTCAATATAGTTATCAATTTCATCTCGGTTGTTAAACTTTAAAATATCATTTACACGATACCATATTGAATTTTTATCAGATAACTTTCTTTCATGCTTATCTTTGGTGAGAAACTGAAAATCATAAACCATCTGTCTTTCATTTTCTTCTGACAAAGGGTTGGAAAGGTTTAGATACAGATGTCTTGTTGGCATAGCTTCTTCTGTATCTATCCAATGCTTTCTGGGTAACTTGTAAGCATAAGAGCCTTTAAGCCCAATATAAATACTTGTCAGTCGTTGTTGTCCGTCAATAACTGCATAGAAGTCGTTATAACCTTTTGTATCAATGTGAGGATTATCTTCCTTAAAGAATTGACGATATTCAGTTAGAAACTGGTAAAACTTGAATTCGTTTTTGATTTCACTTTCTTTAACTTCCCAAAACATAAATGAGTTGATTGGGTAGCCTCTCATTATACTGTCAAAAAGCACTTCTATTTGGTCGCTACTCCAAACGAATTTTCTTTGAATTGCTGGCAGCAAATAAGTTCGAGCAACGATGTGGTCAATAGCATCTTTAATGGTAATGGGGGTTGCAAATCCACTGGACATATCTTTTACCTCATTCCTTTTTTGTATTAGCAGCTAACTAATGATTGTGCCGTAGTTGTTGTATAAAGCGTTTCATCAGTGAGAAGCTAACTTAGACAAGGTTTATATGTCAAGTTATATACATTAACTTTTGAGAAGAAGCTTTACTCTCTAAGAAAATTAGGTATTGATTTTTGCCCAAGCGATCGCCACCCCAATTAATCGCGTCCAACCTAAAAGACAATTTGCTACTAGCCACTCACCAACGACACCAGAACACCATTAGGATCGCGGACACGAGCAATCGTTTGTCCCCAAGGCTGATTTTTAGGAGCATCTAATGCTTTTGCACCTGCTCCGATCGCTCTCATATAAGCGCTGCCAACATCAGGAGTGATAAATGATATCTGGATTAATGCTGGTGGTTGTGTGGAATCGTTGGGATGGAAGCCGCCAGGAAATAACTTCTGTGCTTCGCTACTGGAGGAAAAAGCTAATGTGGTATTTCCGGTTTCGATTTCCGCCCAGATAAATTGCCCCCTATCCTGGAGAGTGCGACGAACTAAACCAAATGCTTTTTCGTAAAACTCAACCGTTTTAACTACATCGTCTACCCAGATAACCGTGTAACCAAATTTCACAGTTTTTATCCTTATTAGGAATTATTTTAACTTTCTAGTATGTAAGGGGCTGTTGCTAGAGTTTGCGCCCCTGCTTGCATCATTTCTATATCTGATGGCGACCAATCATGAGTTCCTTGGCAGTGATGTGCCGCTAGCAATCCCCATAATCCTCTAGGTATTAAAATTGGTACAACTAGGTTGGCGCGAACCTGCATATTGCTGAGAAAATCTCGGTGACAAGGCTGGATTGGCTCTAATTGAATATCAGCGATCGCCTTTACCCGTCCTGCTAAGTATAAAGCAGCATACTCGTCGTTAAAACAATCATCTGGGCCAGTGGAACCAAGTATTGAGAATTCTTTAGAACTCAAAGATTCAAAAGTCACCTGTCCTTGCCACCGTCCATAAAAATAATACAACAGCACCCGATCAACCTGAAGCAATTCTCTGAGTTGATTCGTTGTTTGCCGGACTAACTCATCGCGCTGCATTGTTCTGACAAGGCGATCAAGCAATAGTTGCAAACCCTGTTCACGGCGTAGGCGTAGCCCGCCGTAGGCATCGCTGCTCTGGTGAAATTCTGAGTGAGGATGAATTTGCACGGTTCTAAAATTACGACTAATTGACACTCTCAGCGCTGTTCGCGCTTGCGTCTCCCCTTGGGAGAAGCGACTGAGATTCTTAGTTCATAGACGCGCCTTAAAATCATCTATCCTTTCGGCAATACTTAAACCGGGAACCCGTTTATAAAACAAAACTTCTAGTTTAATTTAGCTGACCCCAGTGGGCTTCATCTCCCTAAGCGTTAGAGAATAAATTCTCTCGTTCTCGTGTGCCCCACGATACGTTTAATTTCCTCAAAATTTTAGGTTTACTGGTTTGAATGCGCGTTGGCATCAAGGCTATGTTAAACGCGAGTATTTTCGCTACCCACTATCCATTATTTTTTCCTAGCCAGTCGTTTTGGGGTTGGTTATCCATTCGATGCTCGCGGTTATTCTACCTGTGTGACAGTCATATTTTACCATGCCCTAGATCAAAAATTAATTAATTCTGAATGCGCTTTATTACCGCAGGAGCGGTCATTGAGCTTGTCGAAATGTC
>NZ_JBGTFY010000198.1:0-13649 GCF_041747015.1 Nostoc sp. | reverse complement strand
CCGCTCCTGAAGGGGACTTGACGCCACGCTCACGTGAGCTAGATCAAATTCTTCGTTTAGCCGCCTAGACCACCAGTTGCAACTTTTTGATACTTAGCTCAGGAATTTAATTTCTGGGTCAATTTCTGCAAAAGTATAGAGCATTAGTGTTTTGATTTATTTTATCCATCATGCTTCAACCATAATTCAGGCATCTCACGTAATCGAAAATGTTAGTGAGGATTTACATTCAGCAATTAAGCGGCTATTTCCAGAAAGAATTGGGCATGGTGAACCAGAAGATAGACTTGGAATTGAAGAAATTCCGATGTCTTTTGAGAAAGAGGCTTTACCGATTCGAGCTAATGGCACTGGTTATTTACAAGCAGTTGATGACGAAGAATTGATGAAAATTGCTTGTAAACATAATTTGCTAATACGCCTTAAGGTTAGACCGGGAAAATTTCTAATTCAAGGTAGCGATTTAGCATTGGTTTTTCCTGGAAAAAAAGTAAATAAAAAACTTACCAAACTAATCAATGATGCTTTTATTTTGGGCAAAGAACTTACAGAGCAACAGGATGTAGAGTTTCCAATTGATCAATTAGTAGAAATTGCTCTGCGTGCCATTTCCCCTGCAATAAATGATCCATTTACTGCAATTCGCTGTATTGACCGAATTAGCGCAGGACTGTGCCACTTAGTTCAAAGAGATTTCCCTTCGCCCTACCGCTACGATAAAAATAAAAAATTGCGCTTCATTGCCGAGGGAGTCGATTTTCAAGGATTGGTTGATCGTGCTTTTAACCAAATTCGCCAGTATGGAAAGTCGGATGCAGGAGTAACTATTCGTTTGTTAGAAGCTATAGCTGCAATTGCTACTTACACCAACAATTCTAAATATCAAGCAAGCCTGCGCCATCATGCTGACATGATTTTACAAGATAGCCGTGAGGGACTCTCACAAGAACAAGACTACAAAGATGTGGAAGAGAGTTATTATCAGTCCATTAAAAACTTAAATAATTATGACAATACTAAAGATTGGGATTAATCAGAACAATGGCGTTTGAAATTAATATTTTGAGGTAATAAGTATGAAAAGTCTGAATTGGAAAGGTTATCGAATTATCGCATGGATAGGACAAGCTTTACTAACAATTTTTGTCATAGTCGCAGCAGTTCAAGCTAAGTGGTCTAATGCCTTGGGTCTTGCATTGTTTCTTGTTATATCCTTTGTGTTTGTCATTCGAGATGATAAATTACCCACCTTGTTTGATTTTTTGTTTGTGTTGGCTGCATTGCTCAATGCTATTGGTTGGGTATGGAATTTATTTGGTATGCCGGGTCTTTATGACGAGATTGTTCATGCTTATACGACTTCTGCAATTACTCTAGCCCTTAGTTTTTTAGTCTATGGTTCAATGCTGAATATATTTCGGAATCATACAATTTTGTATCTAGTTACAATTACCAGTTTTGGAATTGCTATTGGTGCTTTATGGGAAATCACAGAATGGTCTGCTGGTAAAATTCTTAATACTCAAGTGATTGAAAGCTTGGATGACACCATTATTGATTTAGTTATGGATACTCTCGGCGCTGGATTAGCAGCTTTAATTAGTCTTTGGGCGTTACGAGATTGGATAAGTGGTAATACAAATTTAACCAAGTCAGAAACTGAGACATACATTTAAATTAAACAATCTTTGCTCGTTGAGAAAAAACTATGAAGACATCAAAAAATAAGTTTATTATTCGGAAATTAACAACTCATCTGCTGCTACCTGTTGTTGGGATAATGGCAGGATTTTTGAGTAGTTGTTCAACAGATTTTTCTGGAAAAGTTCGTCCTTCAATTGTTCCTTCTCCTACAGTTAAGGAGACACAGAATCAAAGTTCGCGCCCTCTAACACCAACTGATGAGGACAACAATTTTGTGGTTGAAGTTGTCGAAAAAGTAGAACCGGCTGTAGTTCAAATTAATACTTCCCAAACTATCAGAAGTGAAGTACCACAGTTACCTGATGCATTCAATGACCCATTCTTTAGACGCTTTTTTGGTGAAACCTTACCAACACAGCCTCAAGAGCGAGTGGTGCGAGGTGTCGGCTCTGGTTTTATCATCGATCCCAATGGGCGAATTCTCACCAATGCTCACGTTGTTAACAATGCAGATACGGTGACGGTATCATTTTCTGACGGTCGTACTGTTGAGGGCAAAGTGCTAGGACAAGATACGGTGAGCGATGTTGCAGTTGTGCAAATTCCTGGTAATAACTTACCAGCAGTGGAAATAGCAAATCCCGATTCTTTAAGACCAGGACAGTGGGCAGTTGCGATCGGTAATCCTTTGGGTTTACAACAAACAGTAACAGTAGGTGTTATTAGTGCGATTAACCGTTCCTTAAATCTTTCTACCAGACCTAGTAGTTATATTCAAACCGACGCAGCAATTAACCCCGGAAATTCAGGTGGGCCACTCTTAAACGCTCGCGGTCAAGTGATAGGCGTTAACACTGCAATTATTCAGGGTGCTGAAGGCATTGGCTTTGCTATTCCTATAGACACAGCTCAAAGAATTGCCCAGCAATTAATTACTCAAGGCAAAGTAGAATATCCTTACTTAGGTCTTCAGATGCTGACACTAACGCCAGAAGTCAAGCAAAGAATCAATAATTATCCCAACAGTAACATCCGCATTTCAGCAGACCAAGGAATTCTGATTGTTCGCGTTGTCCCTAATTCTCCTGCTGCCAGAATCGGATTGCGCCAAGGAGATGTTATTCAAACAATCAACAATCAACCCGTTACCACATCTGAAGGAGTTCAGCAGATTCTCGAAAAGAATGGCTTAAATAACTTACAAATCCAAGTCTTACGCAATGCACAAAACTTACAATTTACAGTACAACCTGAACCACTGCCATCTCCAAATAATATCCAGTCATAAGTTTGTCAGGTAGGTAATACCTACCTGACTTTTCAATTTTTTTCAACAGATGATTCAGACTTGCCATTTACCACAGATGATACTTCTTGTTCTTGATTATCTTTTTTATTTTCTTGCCAGTTGTTGAGTACATCCTCGACTAAAACTTCTTTTATCTATGTTTGAAACACAATTACTAATGGAACAGCGAGAAATACACCCAAAAATCCGAAAAAGCTGCCAAAAAACACCACTGATACTAAAGTAACTGCTGGCAAAAGAGATGCTTGGCTTTTCATCACTAAAGGCAGTATAACTAGACTTTCAACCTGCTGAATTCCAAAGTACAAAGCTATAACGGCGGCGATTTTCCAAGGTTCTTCATTTAATGCTAGCAGTGCAGGCGGAATCACACTCAAGGTTGGCCCAACATTTGGGATAAATTCTAATAATCCTGCCAAAATAGCATTAACTAATGGCAATGGTATTCCTAAAATCAACAGTCCAATATAGCTCAATGTTGCAATGACCAACATAGTCAGGAGCGTGCCTTTTATCCAGCCAGTCAACGAGACTGCACACTTATTTAGAATGTCATCAACTCGTCGACGATAAAAAGCAGGGAATAGCATTATAAATCCCTGCCGATAGGGCGAGGGATTGGCTAATAACATGATGGTAAGAGCTACAAAAAGCAGCAAACCTAAAATAATAGAAAGCGAGCTACTGACCAAGCCAAAAAAGTTGTTTATTAGCCGATTTAACCAATCTTGTAAACCTTGAGTCAGATACCTAAGTCCCCGAATATTTTCTAATAGTTGATCGGGAATTACATTTTGTAACCAGTTGTTCCACGATCGCAACCGTTCTAGTCCTATAGGCATAATATTACCAAATTGTTGCAATTGATCAATAACACGCGGCACAATCAGTGCAAAAAAACCGACCAAAACCACCAATAAGAGAATAATTGATATGGCAACTGCAATACCTCGCTGAATGCGAAATCTTTGGAAAAAGCTCACTAATTGATTTAGAACTGTAGCTAAAACTACGGCTGCAAATACCACCAAAAGTATTTGCCGAATTTGCCACAAAATGTAAAGAGATGTAACAAGAGCGAGAAACCCGATTAATTGTCCGAATCGCACAAGCAGCCCCCAGTTTTTGTTATTTACAGCTATTTTTCTGAGTTTAATTACTTCAAAATAGCTGTATCACTATATTTAAAAAGCCACTAAAAGACTGATGTTTTTAAGACCAACGATATATCCATCTTGCGACAGAATTTAGGTGTTTTATAAGAGACTAATCTGAAATAAGCAACCCTTGAAGGCTGTACTCATAAAAATGCAAAAACCCCGCCCCAGTAATATCTTGATACGTGCCTTGGTATTGATTTTTGTCAGTTTAGCTATCTTCGTGATTGGCTCAATATTCTTTAACTTGAGCAAACAATTTCAAGAAAGCCCTGAAAGTATTGAAAAGCCTGAACAGGGATTATTGAAGTAATACAGTAGGAACCTCAGCAGCTAAAACTTATATAAGTAGTAGGTTAGGAAATTTGCATTATGTATAAACCAATTAAGTTCATTTGTTGGGTAATGATAGGCATCCTCTTTTTTTCGATGTCCAGCTTACCTAGCTTGGCTAGAGATGTAAATGTACCCAAATTCTCGCTTTCAGAACCTCAACAGCAGCAACCAACTGAACCAAAGCAGCCTGTAATAACATCTCCTACTGCGCCGGGATTAAGCAATTCCCAGGAATTTGAAGGCTTTGTAGATAAAATCATCAATGAAGAAATATCAAAGTCTCATATTCCTGGTGCAACCATTTCTGTGGTTAAAGATGGGAAACTATTTTTTGCTAAGGGCTATGGTTACGCGAACGTAGAAAAAAACATACCAGTTGTCATAGATAAAACTTTGTTTCGCGTAGCTTCCCTTTCCAAGTTATTTACAGCTACAGCAGCAATGCAGTTGTACGAGCAGGGAAAGCTTGATTTGGATGCTGATATTAATAAATATCTCACCAGTTTCCAGTTAGAAAATCCTTATCCTGAACCAGCTAAAGTTGCTCAGTTGATGACACACACTGACGGTACGACGAAGCGGCGAATTGGTCTGGCAGCTCGTACCGCAGAACAAATGAAGCCATTGGGAGATTATCTAAATCAGTATATGCCACCTGTTGTTTGGCAGCCCGGTAAACTCTATAGCTATTCCAGCCATAGCACAGCTTTATTAGGATATTTGGTAGAAAAAGTTTCCGGTATCCCCTTTATTGAATACATTGATAAAAATATTTTGCAGCCGTTGAATATGGGACGGAGTACATTTCTCCAGCCACCTCCGCCGTTTTTAGCTGATGATTTGGCTGTGGGTTATCAGTATCAAAATGGTAAGTTCAAAGCTGTTCCATATCTATATTTAAATATTGCTCCAGCTGCGTCCATGAGTTCGACAGCTACAGATATGGCTAATTTTATGATTGCCCATCTACAATACGGCCGCTACGAAAACTCCCGCATTTTGGAACAAGATACTGTGCAGTTGATGCATAAGCAGCATTTCACCCATCATCCCAAATTGCCAGGTACTGGCTACAGTTTTCGTGAGCGTTTGGAAAACAATATTCGGGTGATTGGACATTTGGGAAGTTTGCGGGGTTATTCTAGCTCCCTGACTTTAATGCCTGAGCAAAATATTGGCATTTTTATTGCTACTAATAGTTTTAGTGGGGTGGCTGGCAAATTCCTAACTCAGTTTCTAGACCGCTATTTTCCTGTTACCAATAAATCTACACCTGTTAAACCTCTTGCTCTTACCGAGGAGCAACTTAATCGTTTAACTGGTACTTACCGTGATTTAGAGTATCCCCGCGACACTTTTGGTAAGGTAACTGCACCGTTTAAACATATTAATATCAAAAAAGGCGAAAACGGTACTTTAACAATTAGTACCCCTGGTTTGTTCTTTTTAGGGAGTGTTCCAAAGCACACATTAGTTCCTGTAGAACCACTGTTATTTAAGCGAGTTGAAGATGATGCATTTACTGCTTTTGGAGAAGACAGCAGGGGGAATATTGCATTTGCCTTTAATCCGCTTTGGTCTAAAATAGGAGCTTATGAGCGGATCTCGTGGTATGAAACTATTTGGCTACAGTTAGGAATTATTGGCTTTTGTGCAATTGTTTTTCTGTCAGCCTCTATTGTTGGTTTGATAGTTCCTCTAATACGTCGCTTAAAAGGAAAGTCTTTTGTAGTTGAGCAAAAGTTGAGCATTACTTGGGTAGTAGCTGGTATTGTCGGTACTCTCAATTTACTGTTCTTGATTGGCTTGCCTTTGTCGCTGTGGCTTATAGGTGTATGGAAACTTGTGTATGGTGTACCTGGCATTGTAGTGGCATTACTTTGCCTACCATTAATAACTACCGTTCTAGCACTTGTACTAACTTTGTTTACTGGATTAGCTTGGGTAAATAATAGCTGGTCTTTTATTAAGCGATTACACTACTCTTTGATTACTCTAGCTGGATTAATTTTTATTCCCTTGTTAGCTTACTGGAATTTATTAGGGTTTCAATTTTAATCAGCTTGCAATTCCTCAATATCTAACAAGCTCACAATAACTCCAGCAATGGGTATAGAAATAAATACCCCTAATAAACCAGCTATTTGTGTCCCAACTAAAAGCGCAAAAAATACTACTAAGTGATTTAAATGAACTGTACTTTGCATTACACGAGGTGCAATCAAATTATCTTGGATTTGTTGTAAAACTATACAAAAAATTAATACTTTTATACTAAGAAACCAACCACTTTGTACCAATACAATTAGAGAAACTAAACTAACTCCTAGTGTAGCTCCGATACCGGGAATCAGGTCAAAAAGTCCCACAGTGATAGCTAGTAGAAACGGGAATGGGATATGAAAAAATGCGAAAACCAAAAAAGTGGCAATACTAAGAATCAATGAGATTAGTAGTTGACCTCGTAAGAAACCAATGAAGTTTTTTTGGATAGCTGTTGCAAAGCGATCGCAAAGTTTTTTTAGTTGGCTGTTGTGCGGGTTTATTCATATGTTTGAGTATTTTTCTTGACTAAAACTATATTTATAAATAGTTATGTTCGCTTTAGACGGTTAAATATACGAGTAATTAGTTGCGAGTTTTTAGCAGTTTTTCTTACACAATCATCAGCACCGATCGCAAATATTTGCTCAACAAGATCTGCTGATAAATTATCAACTAGAAACAGTACTGGTAAAAATTTCCAGTACGGATCGTTACGTACTACCTGACAAAGTTCAATGCCATTAATATGAGGCATTTCCACATCTAAAATTAGCAAGTCTGGAGAAAATTCTGTCAGAGTATCCCAGAAGTAGCGTGGATCTTCAAGAGTTTTTAGAGTCAGTCCTAATGGTTCTAGGGTTTGTTGTATAACAGTTAACGCCTGTGCATCATCGTCTACAACCATTACTCTCGCTTCTGTAATATGAGTTTGCTGTAAAACTTGAATCACTGACTCCAAAATTTGGCTAGGAGACATGAATTTTTGCAAAAAAGCACGTCCGCCAGATCGTGCAACCTCAAGGCGTAGGCGAAGCCCGCCGCAGGCATCGCTAAAATTATTTCGCTCTGTAAAAACTAACACAGGTATTTGTGGCGTTAGCGTTTCGCCTACCGTAGGCGATCGCTGGGATAATTCTGTTATTAACTTCAAACTATCTTTCTCAAGATCAAGATCAAGTAGCACTACATCGGGATTTAAAGATGGGATTATACTTCTGGCAGTGGCGATATTTGTAGCAACTTTAATTTGTATTTCCTGATTCTCAGCCTCCTTTATCAATTCCTCAACTACTTGTTGATCATTGCTAATTACTAATAGTAGATTTTGGGTTTGTTCAACTGGGCTTTTTTCTAACTCCCGTTGCAACTCCATCAAGAGCTTATCTAAATAAAAACATTTAGCTTGGCTAATAATTTTTTGAGTTTGAAATAAATCTTCTATCTCATTGGCTAATAACGAACCTTTTGAAAAGCCAAAACTACCCAAAGAGCCAGCTAGTTTGTGAGCTTCTTGCTCTGCTTTTTGCCGCAACTGAGCGTCAAGCTTACCTTTTCTTAAAGCATTAGCTGCTAGTTTCAATACTGCAATGCGCGAACCAACCTTAGCTTTGAAATTTTCCCGTTCTTGAGCAATTGCTGTTAATAGAATTTGCTGCTGTTTTAAATCTATTTCCGGCTCAGATTTCGGAGAGCTTTGCTCATGATCTAGAGCTTTTAAACGATAACCCATTCCATAGACAGTTTCTATAAAATCATAGTTAGCACCTGCTGCTTTTAGTTTCTGCCGTAAACTTTTGATATGAGATTTAATCGTATTTTCTTCAGGTGGATCTTTTTCAGCGCTCCAAAGTTGATCTACAATTGCACTCCGGCTAAAGATGCGCTGGTTGTTGCGTAAAAAAAGGTCTAAAAGGCTAAATTCTTTTGCTGTTAAATTTAGAGAAATGTCCGCATAAGTCACTTCACAAGTACTAGGATCAAGACGCAAGGCTCCCCATTCCAAAACTGGAGGTAAAGAAGTATTTCCCCGACGTAGTAAAGCACGAATCCGAGCTGATAACTCTTGAAAATCAAATGGTTTGACTACATAATCATCTGCTCCGGCATCTAAACCGATAACTTTATCAGTTTTAGTCTCTTTTGCCGTTAAAAGAAGAATCAGCATTTGATAACCTGACTGGCGTAATTGCCGACAAAGACTTATGCCATCTAGCTTTGGCAGAACAATATCTAACAAAATTAGGTCATAGTTACAGACATGCACCAATTCCCAACCGGCTTCACCATCAGTTGCAATATCAACCACATAATTTTGTTTGGTAAGATATCTTGCTACAGCTTGAGCAAGCAAATCATCGTCTTCAACCAACAGAATTCTCATGAAAATGTTTGCTTTTAGAAGCAACCCTGAGTGCTGTAATCAAATTTCTCTAACTTAGGTTATGCCCTTTTCAGTTTTATATGGCATCTATCAAAGGCAAGGTTTAAGCAACAGATTCGCTACGTCTAATCTATTTTGACAAAACATTTACTTGGGGCTGTTACAAGTCAGGACAGTAGAAAACCTGGTAGTAATGTAGCATTAACAGAGCAATACTGATATAGACTAGAGCGAAAAGATGACGAACAAACGATGGTTGAGCAGTTATTTACCTCAAGAATTAAGTAAACCGAATTAATTACACAATGTCATTGCGATCGCTCGCAATGACTCTAAATATTTTTGTTCATCTAGTTACGAATAGCTACGGTATGATTACGTTGAACGTCGTTAGGCTAACAGCCGCACCAGTGATATACCATTGATTTTGTTAGGGTGCGATCGCGTCTCAGTCAGCAATTCAAAAAAATATCTATCGCAATCATTTTCCAAATGGGTATTACAGTCTTTTTTACAACCCACTAAAGTTGTAACCAACTCCGATCATCAGTCCTACATCTGTTTCATCTAAAAACGCCGCATTTACTCCTGCTGTTGCCGTAAGGTTAGTACTCAAAGGAACATCTACGCCACCAGATAAAAGCAAGCCAACGTCTGCATCATCACTAGTTTCAATCGCTATGCCAGCCCCAATGTATGGTGCTAGAGCGAATGTATCTTCAAAAGCATCTGCTGTCCGAAAGTTAAAGTCATAGGTGAGAGGAAGCAGAACAACAGGATCGTCCTCAATCACTACAGATGGTCGTACAGATAAAGTACGCGTCAGCCCAATTTTGCTGATCACCATAAAACCACCTTCACTTAAAGCTGAATCACCGCCTAAACCAATGTTGCCAGCAACTCCAATATAGCTGGAGCCACCACGAGTAGTTCGACCTGGATTAACATCTACTTGCGCTACCTCAGCAGAAGTTTTAGAAGCAGGTTGTGTTGGCTGGGGAACTAAATCAGCTGCTGTTGTTGAAATTTTACCAGGATTTGGTATTTGTGCTTGAGCAGATAATCCACTTCCAAGCATTGTGATTGTGGAGGAAATAAACAACGCAGAAAATCGCTGTAACCATGTACTATTCATTTTTCAATTTTCCAAATAATTTTGCATGAAGAAATCAGGCATCGAAAAGCAATCTAATATGCAACTAAATTGCTGTTGCTTTCCTAACTGATTCAAGCTGAACTCAGGCAACTTCATTAACTGCATGGATAACACCATTTCTCGCCTGAATTACATTTTTGAAGTTATCTAGAAAAAGTGGAAAACTTGTGGATCTGAGCAATATTTGCAAAATTTCTCAGAGTTTACCAGACATTTTACCCAGGCTGGCAACAACGGCAATTAACTCAGCTGCTCTAACTGGTTTGGCAACATGTAATTGAAACCCTGCTGCTAATGCCTCTTTGTAATCTTCTACCCTGGCATACCCCGTCAGTGCAACAGCAGGAATCCGCCCACCTCGTTCTGCTTCAATTTCTCTGATTTTACGCATCAGCGCGTAGCCATCCTCGCCTGGCATCCCAATGTCGCTGATTAACACATCTGGATGTAATTCTTCTAGTGCTTTAAGTCCTTGTTCTGTAGAGCTAAAAGTACTAACTTTTGCTCCACACTCTTCGAGTACTACGGTAATCCACTGCCGCACATCTGCCTCGTCATCTACAACCAGCACTCGCAAGTTGGTAAGGGGATTGGGGGATGGGGGAGATGGGGGAGATGAGGAGGAAAGACTTTCTCCTCTGCTTTCTTCTAAAATGGGCAATTTGACTGTAAATGTTGCACCTTGCCCTATTCCTTGGCTTTGGGCTTGGATTGTGCCACCATGCAGTTCTACCACATGACGAGCGATCGCTAGCCCTAAACCTAGTCCTTTATTTGACCGAGTATGACTACTATCTGCTTGGCAAAAGCGCTCAAATACATGAGGTAGAAAGTCAGCACTGATACCCTTACCCGTATCACTGACTTGAATTTGAACATAGTTAAAAATTGAGGTTTGGGAAAATTCTTCCCCACTCCCCACTTCCTTTGACAACTGCACCTTAATTCGTCCTTCGTTGGGTGTAAATTTAATTGCATTAGTGAGTAGATTTAACACAACTTGTTGCAAGCGATCTGAATCACCCGAAATTTTTTCTATTGAAGTATCAAGTATAGTTTCAATTTGAATACTCTTAGCATCTGCCAGCGATTGTACAACCTCGATCGCGGCTGTAATTACTTTTACTAAATCTACCAAATCAATGGAGAGTGAGAGTTCTCCTCTAACAATCCGCGAAATATCAAGTAAGTCTTCAATAAGCTGCATTTGCAAATTAGCATTGCGTTCAATTATCTCCAATGCAAGAGTTACTTTAGCTTCATCTAGCGCACCCGTTTGCAACATCCCAGCCCAACCGATAATTGCAGTCATAGGGGTACGTAATTCATGGGAAACTATTGCTAAAAACTCGTCTTTGGAACGGTTTGCAGCTTCTGCTGCACTTTGTGCCGCTTCGCTAACAGCGCGTGCGGCTTGTTCTCGTAGCAGCAGTTGCTCTTTTTCTTCCTCGGCTTGTTTGCGCTCAGTAATATCTTGCATAATTTTAGAGAAGCCGCGCAGATTCCCATTTTCATCTCGTAAAGGAGTGATTACACAATGCGCCCAGAAAAAATTACCGTCCTTACGGAGATGCCAACGATTTTCCTTAGAAAAACCCTCAGTTACGGCTTTTGTTAATACTTGTTGTGGTTGTCCCTGCTTAATTGCATCTGGTGAAAAAATTCGCTCAAAAGGTTGGCCAATAATTTCTGCTTCTTGATAGCCTAAAATACGCTCGGCTCCAATGTTCCAACTGGTAAAGTTACCGTTTGGATCTAACATAAAAATTGCGTAATTAGTTACTCCTTCTATTAGCAATCGATAACGTTCTTCGCTTTGGCGCAGAGTGTCTTGAATTTGACGTAGAGAGTCGTAATTTTGCTGGGCGGCTCGCGCGTTTTTCTGAGCTTGCGATCGCGCCTCACGTAGTGCAGTGTTAAGTAAGCTAATCAACAATGCTACTAGCACAAACTGAAGCAACCCCACTGCACTGAACCCACTAACAGCCAGAGAATAAAAAGGGGGCAAGAGGAAGTAGGCACAAACCATAGCAGACAAAAAAGTTGCGAACAGCCCTGGGTTGAAACCACCATACCAGGAACTAACCATGACAGCAGCTAAAAACAGTGGGTAAATAGAATTCAGCCTGTGTAGCTGCCATAGAAGCAGTGTCAGCAGTAAAGCTAGTAAAACCGTTAAGAATGCAATGCTATAGCCTTTTAGTTGCGAGAATCGCCGTTCGCGGAGCGTTCCGTAGGGAAGGCGGGGCAAAGCCCATCGTGTCAATCTCCACATTTTCTATTACTTTTGGTCTATTACTTCTGGTTATGCTATCTGTTTATTAAACTTCTACCCTAGTTTTCCACTTTCAAGTTTTACCATTAAAAATTAATCTTAAGAGGATGCTAGTTTTGAACAATGCCCCTCATTACATTGGAAGAATTAAAGCACTAAGTAATAATAATTTAAAACAGGAAGATAATAACGATGACCTCTAAGCAAATCTTAGTTATTGATGATGAAGATGACATCCGTCAATTGATTCAGACTTGTCTAGAAATAATGGGGGGCTGGGAGGTGTTGACTGCTACTTCAGGTAATCAAGGATTAATCTTAGCTCAGTCATCTCAACCCGATGCTATCCTTTTGGACATAATGATGCCTGATATGGATGGTTTGACAACTTTTCAAAAACTACAGGCTAATCAAACAACTAAACATATACCTGTGATTTTGCTTACAGCTAGAGGACGTAATAATAACGAACGTCTATTCAGTAATCTAGGTGTCAAAGGCATAATTAGTAAACCATTTAATCCTCATAAACTAGCTGTTCAAGTAGCAGCAGCCTTGAGCTAAAGTATATTACAAAATCTGGTGTTTCCAATTCAGCTATTCATGAATTAAGTAATACTATAGCAGTCTTAAATGATTTGTGAAAACTTGGATACCAGAGATAGGATTAGTGTATTACAGCGCGGCGTAAATAAAGCAACTATTTCAAATCGTTCAAAAGCCTGTCTTCTAAGCTTTTTGACTTTTGACTTCCGCCTTGCGGTAGTAGCATCTCTAATTTAGGGTAGATTTGCTTGGAAAAAAGGTCTATCTATAGTTTTAGTAGCCTTTTTCTTAAGTCGTAATTTTGCCCAAAAATACATATTCTCCACTAGTTTTCCACTTTTACTCCCTAAGTTTAATTAACTGAATATTAGTTGTGAATTTCAGATAAATTATTTCCAAGGAGAAAACCTAATATTCCAAAAAGTAAATACATTAATTGGTGAGTTTTATATAAAACATGAAATTAAAGTCCAATTTCGTATATTTACTTAAATCATCTACTGAGGGGGTATAGTATATATGATAAATAATTTAGAATCACTTTCACATCCACCAAGCAAACAAAAATTTGCTGCTACATTGCGTTTAGTAAGTCGAATTAGTTTTTGGGTACAATTAGTACTTGGTGGTGTTTCTGGCATTGCTGTATTGCTAGCGTACTTTAGCCGTAACATTACTACTCAGACAAGCAATGCAGGTATAGGGTTTGGGATATTTTTGGCTATTGTTGGTATTTTATTGCTGTGCTTTCGAGTCTATTGGGCTTTGCGTTATCGAAAAATGGCTAAACTTTTACAAAC
>NZ_JBGTFY010000197.1:0-14195 GCF_041747015.1 Nostoc sp. | reverse complement strand
CTATGGTACGGCAATTGCTCAAAATTCTCAATATGGCGCTGCTTACAATGGCCGGGGATTAGCCTACTTTGATTTGGGAGACAAGGAAAAAGCGATCGCAGATTACAATCAAGCACTTAGCATCAACTCTAACGACGCTGAAGCCTACAATAACCTGGGGAACGCCCGTGCCTCACTAGGAGGCAACAGAGAGGCAGTTAAAGATTATAGTGAAGCGATTCGCCTTAATCCTAATTATGCCGAAGCCTACAATAATCGAGGCAATGCCCACGCCTCACTAGGAGAAAAAAGAAGGGCACTAGATGATTTTGACCAAGCTGTTCTTCTCAACCCAAAATATGCGATCGCCTATAATAATCGGGGAAATGCTCGTGCTGCCAATGGAGATCCACAGGGTGCGATCGAAGATTATAATGAAGCCATTCGTCTCAATCCTAACTTTGCCCCTGCCTACAATAATCGGGGAAATGCCCGCGCCACTAACAGAGACAAAGAGGGAGCGCTTAAAGACTTACAACAAGCAGCAAGCATTTTTCAAAGTCAGGGTAATAATGAATTATACCAACAAGTGATGAATAACATCAAAGAACTTGGACAGTAGGTAAGCAGGGAAGTCAGGGATGAAGGGGATAAGAGAGATGAAATGAGTGAGGGAGAAATAATCAATGCCCAATACCTAATGCCCAATGCCCTACTCTTCAATCAATGGGCTGCGGAGGTCTTCAACCAACGCTTGAATTTCTGCTGGAGGAGGTGGCGTTAGGCGCGAAACCACTAGGGTGAGAGCGAAGTTTATTAGCATCCCCAAAGTACCAATTCCTTCGGGAGAAACCCCAAAAAACCAGGGTTGCATACCGCCAAACTTAACGCCGACAATGTAGATTATCGTAAAAGTTAAACCCGTTAACATACCGGCGATCGCACCTTCAGAATTGGTGCGTTTGTCGAAAATCCCTAAAAAAATCACCGGGAAGAAACTAGCAGCAGCTAAACCGAAGGCAAAAGCTACCACTTCACTCACAAATCCCGGCGGATTCACCCCAAAATATCCGGCGAGGACGAGGGAAAAACCTACCATGATCCGCCCGACAAACACCCGTTTTTCTTCTGAGGCTGTGGAATCTATTATGCGGTAGTAGATATCATGGGCGATGGAACTGGAAATTACCAGCAACAAGCCAGATGCCGTAGACAATGCAGCTGCCAAACCGCCAGCCGCTACTAAGCCAATCACCCACGGAGGGAGGTTAGCTACCTCTGGGGTGGAAAGCACAATGATATCTCGGTCAATCTTTATTTCATTAGTGTCTTTGTTCGGGGTTAACTGGAAACGCCCATCATTATTTATGTCATCAAAAGCCAACAGTTTAGTTTTTTCCCACTTGGTCGCCCAGTCTAGCTGCTGCACTTCTGCAACCGTATGATTGTGCAGAGAATCGATCAGGTTGTAGCGGGCAAACATGGAGAGGGCTGGAGCCGTTGTATAAAGAATGGCAATAAATAGGAGTGCCCAACCAGCAGAATAGCGAGCTGCACGCACACTTTTTACTGTGTAAAATCGGACAATAATATGGGGTAAGCCAGCAGTGCCTACCATCAAAGCAATAGTAGTGAACAGTACATCTAGCATCGACTTGTTTACAAATGGCTCAGTATACGGCTTAAACCCCAGGTCAACTTGGATTTTATTGAGTTTGTCAGCAATATCACTGAAGGTAAATGCTAGCTGAGGAACAGGATTACCAGTAAGAAACCAGGCGATCGCGATCGCTGGAATCAAGTAAGCAAAAATCAACACACAGTACTGTGCTACTTGTGTCCAGGTAATGCCTTTCATCCCCCCTAACACAGAGAAAAAGCCCACGATCACCATGCCAATGATCACACCTGTATTGATATCTACTTGTAGGAAGCGGCTAAAAACAATACCCACGCCCCGCATTTGTCCAGCAACGTAGGTGAGGGAAACGAAAATGGCTGCAACGACTGCCACCAAACGGGCAATGTTAGAGTAGTAGCGATCGCCTACGAAATCTGGCACTGTATACTTTCCAAATTTCCGTAGGTAGGGAGCCAGTAATAATGCCAGTAATACATAGCCACCCGTCCACCCTATTAAATAAATAGAACCATCGTAGCCTAAAAAAGAAATCAGCCCCGCCATTGAAATAAACGAGGCTGCTGACATCCAGTCGGCGGCGGTAGCTGCGCCATTAGCAATCGAGGGTATCCCCTGACCTGCAATAAAGAAGTCTTTACTATTTTCGACTCGTGATTGCCAACCTATATAAATGTAGACAAAGAAAGAAAGTCCAACTAATACAATAGTCCAAATTTCAACTGACACAATTTTTCCTCACTTTCTGAGATTGTATTTACGATCTAACTTGTCCATTTGGAAGGCATAAATGAAAATCAACGCCACAAATACCAGGATTGATCCTTGTTGCGCCATCCAAAAGCCAAAGGGTACGCCAAAAAACCGTATCGCATTCAAAGGTTGAACCAACAAAATACTGAAAACTAGAGAAACTAATGCCCAGACAATTAAAAGATTACGAATTAAAGCAGTATTAGCACGCCAATAAGAACGGCGCTGATCTTCATCCATTGTTGTTCATCATCATTACGTTAGTGCATCAAAATAATACCAATAACCCGTTATTATCGCGTCTAATTAGTTTATTAATTTTTAAATTATTTAGTAAACAATATTTAATCTGATTGTATTAAATACAACTAAGCAATGACTAGCTGAAAATTACCATCTGGTCAGTTATAAACAAATGTTGGTTGATGAAACTGCAATATTCAATCAGTCATTAGTATTTTAATAACTTTTTCAGTCGGGGGCGACAACTTTGCTAACGTTATGATGGTTTATCGACCAACGATAATCAACAGTCACAGAGGAAAACTCGCAAATTTCTTCTAATTGCTTTTGTTGCGCGGCAGCTTTTCGGAGAGTAATAATTAGCTGATTCACTTGATGCCGTAAGTCTGTCTGGATGGACTGTTTTGAGTCAGAGAAACATGAAACTATAAATGCTGTTAGACACAAATAAAACTCATCTATCTATAGCAATCCGATTTGATTTCTGAAATTATTTGCGTAAACTGGGAGTGGGGAGTAGGGAAGAAGTCTCTTTGAGTTGTACTGAGTTTGTTCAAAAATCAAATATGAGTCCTATATCTGAGTATTATTCACAAGTAAAATTTTGTATAGAAAAGGCTCAAGCATTGCTGCCTGAGCCTTTTACACATTCAGTTAAGTTACTTTAGTCTACTTGGTTTAGTAGCGGTTACGGTTGTAGCCACCGCCGCCACCGCCGCCACCACGGCTTCCACCACCAAAGGAACCACCTCTGTCTTCTCTGGGTTTAGCCTTATTCACTTTAAGGTCACGACCCAACCACTCAGCACCATCAAGGGCTTCAATGGCTTTTGTTTCTTCATCTTCTGTACCCATTTCCACGAAAGCAAAGCCGCGTAAACGACCTGTTTCACGGTCAGTAGGTAGCTGAACACGCTTTACAGAACCATATTCCGCAAAAACAGCACTCAGCGCGTCTTGTGTAACTTCATAGGAGAGGTTACCTACGTAAATTGACATTGAATGTCTCCAAAATCATAAGTTTGTAGAGATTTAGATTTCGGAGAGAAGTCTGTAATACCAATAGGAAGAAGCCTGTCAATACTAAACACAAACACTGTCGCCGAATTAATTCTCATTTCACTCCCCATTATGGCATAGGAATAAACTTTCTAGGGGAAAGTTTAAAAACTGTTATAAAAAGTTATGTTAGCAGTTGATAGCTTAGTGCTGGGTAGTACTAATATAGGTAAGGCTATAGCCACCCATTGAAGAAGAAGTCAGAATCAGTCGGGGATTCAGACCCGCCACTGATAGCGCAGCGTTAGGGAGTCCGCGAGCGTCTTGAAGACCACCAAATTGAAAATTTGGTGGTCTTCAACCCAGTTATTCATCCGCCACTCGTACAGAATTCATTCTGAATTCTGACTCCTGAATTCTGTTTGATAAATTAACTCTCCATTCTTTTTTCTAAATATTGGCCAATCATCAACTGCTCACCTGCACGGGAGATAATGGTCTGTCTGGTGCGGTATTTGCTGCCAATTAGCTTTAACTCTTCCTCAAACAATGAACCGTTGTACTCAGTTCGCAAACACAGTGTTTTTGGGTTAGAGAAATAGTACTGGGCGGTGACTGGTTTGGATATGGCAAAACCGCGATCGCGACACAAAGTGTTGCCCATAGCCCCAAATAATGTTGAACCTTGAGACTCCTTCCTTGCCTTCAGCACATCCGTACTTTCCCATGTGACTGCTGCACCACAGAAAAAACTATCGGCATCAGGCAAATCGTGCATTTGAGCTAGCTTTTGCAATTCATCACAGCCTTGCTCTAGAAAATTGATCATAACTATACTCTCCATCTCCTTGGTTTCTCCCGCGGGTAGGGTGTAGTAGCGTCGTTGCGATCGCCACTTACCGGCTGATTCCTGGAAAAACTCCGAAATCTGGGATTCACTAGCAGTTTGTACAATTTTTAGCAATGATGTCACGTTTTACCTTCCTCACCTAATGCAAATATTTTTCTGGCAAAATTTAATTGTTGTTACTACAGTACTTATCGCCCTGTTTCTGGCCATATTACGCAAGGGAGTAAGAAAAAATAGTGTTTTCTAATATATTTTAGACATAAAAAGCAATAAATCTTTAATATTTTTAACAAATTAAACAAAATCCGATACAGATTGGAGGCGGAGCATCTCCGGCTTCGCAGATTAAAGTATCAAATATCCCCTGAATTAAGTGATTTCTTTCTTCGTTAGCTTTACTTGTGGCGTAGGCCCAGCCCGCCGTAGGCATCGCTTTTTTAATTGCTGTCGCTGGTAGGGTAATACAAAGTGCGACCCGTTCGCCTTTTGTGAAAAACGTCGGGATAATATATCTGTTAAGTATTGCTCACTAACTCACTGCGATAAAAAACCAACAACCAGCAAAGGCAAGAGTATTAGTAGAGATACAATCAAAACGACGGTTGCCGGATCAATTTTAATTTGGTTCTTCTGGCGATCGCGCATTTGGCATCCTTTCAAGCAATAAGTACATTAACTCAGCCTAAAGGATATTTATTCCTTTTTCTCAGCCAAATCGAGTTTAGAAGTGTAAACTTTTTACGTATTTTTGATTTTAATTATTTCTTCCAGGGCAGTTTAGTACCCATTTCAGTCAATGCTGAGAAAATGAGATAGAGAATAATTAGCCCAATACCCGCAAAAAAAGCTAGTAAATCATTATCCATAAGTGCTATTAGCTAAAACTTTGCTAATCATAACGGAATCACGTCAGCAGTTAATCTTTAGCGTTTCTCTGAACCTGCAATTTCTCATTTTCTAGATGCAAACTATACCAGCCATACCAGTGACGAACTGCTAGCCAGATAACTGAAAGAAAACCCGCTAGGCTGAGGGTGAGGCCGCTAAACGGTACTAATAATCCAAAAACAGGTAGCACTGCTCCAGCAATAGTGCAAACGATCGCAGCCAGAGAAGCACTACGGCTAGCTCCTAATCCCCATGTCAATATCAGTAAGATGATAGAAATTAAAGTCCAAGCCAATTGGGCATTCATCAAGCGAGCCAGATAGGTCAAAGTCAACAGACAAGCAAAGAAAATACTACCAGCGATCGCTACATTTTTGAAACTCATAGGCAGCGACAAATATAACAACAATATCCACCACAGGAATATTGCTGGTGCTAGTAACAAAAGACGAGGAATTACGCCAGTGTGACGAATCGGCTCGGTGTTGGTAAAGACTCCAAATGGATTTTTGACTGAAACATTGTCGTCAAATTTCCAAGTAAATTGAGTGCTGCGTCCGTCAACTTTAATTTCATTAGGTACAACACCACTAGCAAAATCAGCCGGAGCAAAGTTAGCAATTGCTGTGAGGCGGAAGTTAGAAAGCAACTGTCCCTCTGCACTATAAACCCAGCGAGATCCTCCTTGAGCCTGATAGGTGACTTTAAAGGTGGTTTCTTCCCCTGATTGCAGCTTGAAGGGAAAATTATAATTCCCCGCGTTGGTTGGTTGTAGCCTAATACCGTCACGCTCTACTTTGTAGCTAGAAAGCACTGTGTAACCGTTGGGCGGCGGTGCTTCAAAGAAAAAATTATTAATATCCTTGAGTTGATTGACTACTTTATAATCAGCAGTATAATTTACCTGATAAATTGAGCTGCGACCTGGAACATCTACGCTTTGGTCAAGCTTGACTTGAATTTGCGAACCAGCCAGCATCAAGAAGCGGTTGCTTTCTCGCATATCATTGACCTTAACTATCTTGCCGTCAACTTGAGTGGTATAGGTGTATGGCTCTTGAACAGAGTAGCGGACTTGTGGGGCAAACTGTTCGAGCTTTTCACCTGCAACACTTTGGGCTACTTGAGCCACCCTTTCTTGTTCCCAATGGTGATAGCGATTGCTTAAAGTTGAACAGAGAAAAAATCCAGGTACTAACAGAATTAATACTAGAGTTAAATGCTGTAATCCCCGCAGCAGTTGGGAATAAGCAACAGCCCATTCACCAATAAATATTAGTTGTTCCGGCTGGCTTCGACGTAAAGAAAAACTTATTAGAGCAATTGCAACTCCCAAAGCTATGACCAAAAATACTAATAATAGTGATGCTGTAAGCGCCTGAGTTCCAAATTGGACAAGCTCAGTCGGATGCGTCAAATCAGGTAATCCGGGAATACCTTGAGTAAAAGATGACATGGGTGGTTGTTTGCAGAATTTGGAGAACCAGATTGTTAACAATTGAAAATTCGTCTGGGAAAGTTCGGAGCGTCGGAAACCTCCGCTGAGACTTTCCGCAAAGTTGAAGAGACTTTCAGATTCTTATTATTAATGATGTCATTAGCTAATTTCGCAGTTCTTTGTAAATATGACCAACTTTAGTTGAAATTTGTTACTTTGACCAAAATCAAAAGGATCTATCGCCAAGCAGGGTTAAAAATAAGAAGTTAAAGCCTAGAAATGGCACAAAATTGAGCGAAATTCCCGTTATAAACAAGACCTTTGGCAAACAAACCATCTGCAAAACCTGACAATTCTTCATCCGTAAACATTCTGTGAGACTATATCTGTAAGACTATAGTTTAGTTGACTGCAATCTGATAAGATTTTCGGAAGTAGAATAACTCCTTGTTCTCTTTTTCTTGAAGCCACTAACTTCAGGTCTTTTTTGGAAAGGATAATAAAAAAATGTTTGATTTATTGTGGAAAACTCTGGTACTAAGTCCAGTAGTTTTGGGAGTGACGGTGTTGGTTTCCGCTAGGGCTATGGCTACTGAAGCAGCAAGCTCTTCTGAATATGCAAAGGCAAAAGCGACTCAGACGGAAGCATCAGAAGCTATTGGCGCTTCATTTTTGATTCCAACAGAGCAACCAACTGCTGATCAATTTCTGGTTGCCCAAGCAAAGACTGATGATAATAATGTCCTAGAACAAGTCAACCTTTACAGCAGTGAAGGCAAAAACCAGAATTCAATGTCTCAGGTAACATCAGTTTCTCAGTTTTCTGATGTACAGCCCACTGACTGGGCATTTCAAGCGTTACAATCTCTGGTTGAGCGCTACGGTTGTATTGCTGGATACCCCAATTCTACTTATCGTGGCAATCGGGCATTGACCCGTTATGAGTTTGCCGCAGGTTTGAATGCTTGTTTAGATCGGGTTAATGAACTGATTGCCACAGCAACTGCTGACTTGGTGACTAAACAGGATTTGACAACCCTTCAGCGTTTGCAAGAAGAATTTTCGGCAGAACTGGCAACTTTGCGTGGTCGAGTCGATGCTGTAGAAGCACGTACTGCTGAATTAGAAGCAAATCAGTTTTCTACTACCACAAAATTAGTCGGTGAAGCTATTTTTGCCGTCAGTGATGTGTTTGGCGGTAATACTGGCGATAACAATAATACTGTCTTCCAAGATAGGGTACGTTTAGACTTGCAAACCAGTTTTACGGGTAAAGACCTTTTACACACCCGTCTTTCAGCCGGGAATACAAGAGCCTTTAGTCAATTAGATAATGCTGGTGCTCCTATTGATACTGCTGAAGGCACACAAGCCTTTGAAATCGGTAGCACTGGTAACAACGGTGTGATTATAGACTGGCTGGCGTATTACGTACCTATAGGCCCAGTCCAAGCTTACTTTGCGGCCACTGGCGGTATTCATAGCGATTATGTTCCCACTAACAATCCTTACTTTGAAGACTTTGATGGCGGTAATGGGGCTTTGTCTACCTTCGCTTCTGAAAGTCCCATCTATCGCATTGGTGGTGGTGCCGGTGCAGCACTGACTTTAGCCTTTGGTAGCGGTGGCAATTTTTTCCTACCAAGTTCACTGACTATAGGCTACTTGGCGTCAAATGCTAATAATCCTGGAGCAAATCAAGGTTTGCTTGAAGGTAACTATGCGGCTCTGGGACAGTTGAACTTTAATATTGGCGATCGCTTTGCTTTAGGTGCTACCTACGTTCACGGGTATCATGGTGCTGGGGGTGGTAATTTATTTGATCTCGGTGGTGGTTTGGGTAGCACTAACCGCGTCGTCGGTACTGGTCAAGCTAACACCCTAAGTGCCCTAAACGCATCTTCTAGTAATTCCTACGGGATATCAGCAGCCTTCAGACCTAGCGACAAACTATCAATTAGTGGCTTTGTCTCTTACCATGATGTCGTCGGCTTTGGTGCTGATGATAATTATGAAGCTTGGAGCTACGGACTTGGCATAGCCTTGCCTGACTTCGGTAAAAAAGGTAACGTTTTAGGTATTTTTGCTGGTGCAGAACCTTATGCCTTTAACCGAGTCGGCTTTGCTGGTAATGATATACCTTATCACTTTGAAGGCTTTTACAAGTATCGCGTCTCAGATAACATTTCAATTACCCCAGGTGTAATTTGGTTGACCTCTCCTGGTCAAAACAGCGCCAACGATGATGCAATTATCGGTACGCTGAGAACCACCTTTACCTTCTAAAGGTTTCCAGCAATTGACTCCTGTTTTGATACTTCCGCCTATACTAAACGGTCTATAATCGGGTGGGATTTTATACCACCTGATTATTCTGGACAGAGCTTTCGGAGTCTTCGCCTTTGGCATAACGCATTTTGAATTGTTGATAATATTCTATTCATCAACAAAAACATTCTATTCATCAACAAAAACATCCGGATCATCAATAAAACTATAATTTTCCTAATAATCGCTTTTTATGAAATTACCAAACGCTCAACGGGTAACTCGAAAATTGTCTTACACCAAGTTTAATTTTTAATTTAAGTCAAGCAACTGTTGACTTTTTACTAGTTGACAAGGTAATATATTCATAATGGAAAAGGTGCGCTCAGATATATCCTTTTCTCCAAAGATATTCGTTAGTAATTTTCGACTCAGCCGCATGATTTAAAGAATTAATTGCAGCCTTTGAGTCTCCCATGTTTAACTGGACATCGGCGATAAACAGCAGATTACGACTTTGGTTGTAGATATCGCCAATTTGGATGTAGAGGTTTTGTGTTTGCTGGAGATATTCTAATGCTTGCTGGGGGTTTTGTTGCAACTTACCGAATTCTTGCAGGATGTTAGCTTCCCCCAAGCGATCGCCGATGTCGCGGTAAAATGACAAAGCGGTTTCGTAGCATTGTAATGCTTCATCTTAGAAAATTTCGCCAGCAGACTAGACTTGCCACAACAGCTTGCTCTAAGCGAGCGATCGTTTCATTAGCAAAATCAACCCGAAATGCTTCAACCTGTCTCGCTGTAATCAGCGGGAATAGTTCTAAATCCTGGTACGCTTTGCGAAACTTTTTTAGCAAAGATTTGTCCATGTTCTAACTTCCTGCCATACTTGGATGATCATAGCTAATTCTGACATTACTGCTGACACCATAACGCACACAAAGAAGCTGCAAAAAAACTATTTAGAAAGAATTGACTAATTTCTCCGCGTCCCCGCAGTTTAAGTAATCGAACGGAATTAATTACACACTGTCATTGCGAGCGAAGCGAAGCAATGACAGTAAATACATCTCCTTATCTCAGTTCATCCCCATGCCCAATGCCCAATGCCCCATGCCCAAACTCTTTATTTCTCAGTACCAGCATTTGATAAGTTAGTACATAATCTGAAACAATAGCATTAAAAGCAGAGAGGGGATTACGTTGAGTCACAATTTAGATACCATAGCCCCCCACGGTGGACAGTTAGTTAACCGTATCGCCACACTAGAACAAAGAGCAGAGTTTCTCTCAAAAGCTGACTTTTTGCCGCGAGTGCAACTTGATGATCGCGCCGTTTCTGATGTAGAAATGATTGCGATCGGTGCTTTTAGTCCATTGACGGGTTTCATGAACCAAGAAGACTGCGATCGCACTGTTACAGAAATGCGACTAGCTAACGGTCTTGTGTGGTCAATTCCAATTACACTGTCGGTAAGCGAAGAAGTAGCTGACCCCTTGCAAGAAGGCGGCTTAGTTCGTCTGGATAACTCCAGAGGTGAGTTTATTGCAGTTTTACAACTCACGCAAAAATATCACTACGACAAAACCCGCGAAGCAATAAACGTTTACCGCACTGATGATGCGAAACATCCAGGTGTACAAGTACTCTATAACCAAGGTAATGTACATCTTGCTGGCGATATTTGGCTACTGCAACGCGAACCTCATCCCCAGTTTCCCACCTACCAAATTGATCCGGCTGCCTCACGAGAGTTGTTTCGAGAAAATGGTTGGAAAACAATTGTTGGTTTCCAAACTCGCAACCCCATTCACCGCGCTCATGAATATATCCAAAAGTGCGCCTTGGAAACAGTAGATGCGCTCTTTTTGCACCCATTAGTCGGAGCTACAAAAGATGATGACATAGCCGCCGACGTGCGGATGCGCTGTTATGAAATTTTGCTAGAACACTATTACCCCCATAACCGGGTGGTTTTGGCAATTAATCCCGCCGCCATGCGTTATGCTGGACCTCGTGAAGCCATATTCCATGCTTTAGTCCGCAAAAACTACGGCTGTACTCACTTTATCGTCGGACGGGATCATGCTGGCGTTGGCGATTATTACGGCACTTATGATGCTCAGTACATCTTTGATGAGTTTGAGCCAGCTGAATTAGGCATTGTGCCAATGAAATTTGAACACGCTTTCTACTGCACGCGCACTAAGCAGATGGCAACATCTAAAACCAGTCCCAGTAAGCCAGAAGAACGCATTCACCTATCGGGGACAAAAGTCCGGGAAATGCTGCGGCGTGGTGAGTTACCCCCACCAGAATTTTCTCGTCCAGAGGTGGCGGCAGAGTTGGCGCGGGCAATGCAAATACAAATACCGGCTTAGGGCATTGGGCATTGGGCATGGGGCATTGGGCATTGGGCATGGGGCATTGGGCATTGGGCATGGGGCACTTGTACTGAGCGTTGCCCTTGGCGCAGCCTTTTGTAGAGAAGTATTGGGCATGGGTATTTTCTCCTGTCCCCACTTGCAACTCTCAACTTATTCAAGCAAACAGTACAGACTGTAACTTTACATTACAGACCTCAACCCTTTAAGCTGCTAGCTGATGGGCTGAGGACTGATAGCTAATTATGAAACGGCGCAGGTTTTTAAACAGAATTGGCTCAATACTTGCGGTATTGGGAGTAACTGAAGCTGAGTGGTTAACCTTGGGAAATCGCTATTACCAAGCTTTAGCACAACCGAGTTCGCGCAAGTTGGCATTGTTGATAGGCATTAATCAGTATCAAAAAAGTCCAGCCCTTAGCGGTTGTCTAACAGACGTAGAACTGCAAAAAGAACTTTTGATTTACCGCTTTGGTTTTCAAGCCTCAGATATCCTAACTTTAACTGAGGAACAAGCTACTAGAGAATTCATTGAAGCGGCTTTTTTGGATCATCTGGGTAAGCAAGCTAAACCTGGTGATGTGGTTGTTTTCCACTTTAGCGGCTACGGTACCCGCGTCAAATTAGAAACATCGTTAGACACAGTGCAGAATGCTCTAGTGCCAGCTAATGAAACCACTACTGCACAATATGAGAAAATAGTCAACTATTTATTAGAAGAAACTCTACTGTTATTATTGCGATCGCTCCCCACACACCGAGTAACAGCAGTATTAGATACTAGCTATTATGCTCCTAGCACAGTCTTAGGATTAAAAATTCGCGCTCTTCAAGAGTCAGTAGAGGCAAAACTAGCAACAGAGGAACTCGACTTTCTCAAACAACTTAAAACTCAGAAGTTACTCAACACCCCTGTTGTCTTAGCAGCTACCTCAGACTCCAAGCAGTCGGCAAGGGAAGGACTATTTTCTGGTTTTAAAGCCGGGTTATTTACCTACGCTTTGACGCAGTATTTGTGGGAATCGACCCCAGCTACAACAATTCAAGTTGCTCTCTCTCATGTAGAAAATTCTTTGTCCAAATTGGGTAGCAAACAGCAGCCAGCATTATTAAGTAGTAATAAAAATCAACATATAGAGAAGCTAAATGTAACATCTTTACCGCTAAATGGTTCTATTAGTGCAGAAGGTGCTGTAACAGTCATTGAAGAAGACAGCAAAACAGTCCACTTGTGGTTAGGAGGACTACCTTCAGAAGTACTAGAATACTACGGAGTTAATTCTCGACTCACCTTAGCAACCGGAGAAGAGTTAATATTGCGATCGCGTAGTGGATTAACAGCAAAAGCGCAAATCTCCAAAGTTGAAAGTGCAAGTTCTCTACAAGTCGGGCAACTCGTCCAAGAATCAGTCAGGGTTTTACCTCGGAATGTTGGTTTAACAATTGCTCTGGATACTGGACTAGAAAGAATTGAGCGGGTAGATGCTACAAGTGGCTTTGCTGCCTTTCCCCGTGTATCCACTGTAATAGCAGGAGAAAAACCAGCTGATTATTTATTTGCCAAGCTACAGCAAACACCTAGTCGCTATGGCCTATTTGCTCTTGATGGTGAACTAATTCCCAATGCTGGCGGTGAAGTTGGAGAAGCGGTAAAAGTAGCAGTCCTACGGTTAGCGCCGAAATTATCCACCCTGCTAGCAGCTAAGTTATGGCGACTCACAGAAAATGAAGGTTCTTCCCGCTTGGCAATCAAGGCAACTTTAGAAATAATTAGTGGCATCTCATCTCAGATGGTGATGCAACGCGAAACAGTCCGAGCTTTCAAAACTGAGACTTCAACGAGCAAATCACTCCCCACTCCCCACTCCCCACTCCCCACTCAGCACTCAGCACTCCCCACTCCTACCGTGCCTATTGGTAGTCGAATGCAGTATCGGGTGCAAAACCAGAGCGATCGCCCGGTATATTTAATGTTGTTAGGATTAAAAAATAATCAAACAGCGGTTGCTTTCTACCCTTGGGAACCCCCCCAAGAACCAAAAACTGCGGACACCAAACCTTTCCTCAAAGAAGTCGTCATTGCTCCAGGTGAAACCCTCACACTACCTCAAACTAATGCTGCTTCTCAATGGGTGATTCCAGGACCAGCCTTCTTTTATGAACAACAACTGATTCTTAGTACTGCTTCCTTGAGCAGAACTCTCGCAGTCTTGAACACTGATAACTATCCCGCAGCCGACCAACGGCTGATTAATCCATTGTCGAATCCCTTAGACATTGCACAAGCTTTGCTACAAGATTTGCATAACGTTAGTGGACGCAAAACAGAAATGAATGGCACATCTGCTGACTCATATATTTTGGATGTGAATAATTGGGCAAGTCTAAGCTTTAGCTTTCAGGTTGTGTAAAAGTGAAACGCAGGGCTATTTCATTCTCATCTAGCCCGCCTCAGAATTCATTCTGAGTCTATCGTCTAAAGACGACTGAGAAAAGGTTATAGTCCAATACGGTTCAGTTAGCGCAAAAAACCTTAAGCCGCGTAGGTTGGGTTGAGGAACGAAACCCAACCTACGATTCTCCTTAACTGAACCGTATTGGGTTATAGTCCGTTTTACAGCACTTCCGTCTGTAATGAGGTACACTTTAAATTAAAGTATAAATATTTTTAAATGAAGTCATACTCTATCGATCTTCGAGAAAAAATAGTTGCAGCACATGTTCAGAAAAACATCTCAATCAGGAAAGTAGCT
>NZ_JBGTFY010000196.1:0-4547 GCF_041747015.1 Nostoc sp. | reverse complement strand
CATCAATTAACAATTAAGTTTTTTGAGCGTGCCAATAGTAAGGTACAAGCAACTTTTTTCGCTTTTCTTGTTCTCGTAATACATACGCGAACAAAACATCTTTGACTTCACCTCCTATCTCCCCTTAACCGAACAGTATTGTGTCCACTCCTCCTAATCTTTCCCCTCAACAAATAAACGCCTTTCCTCAACAGGAAACAATCACCGGAGTCGTAGAACGCCTACGAACAATTCGCAATTCGCAATTCGCAATTGCAGACGTAATTGAATAATTGCTTCATTTAGGGTATAAGCCCCTAGTTTTAATTATGTAAAAATCAGAACACGTAGTACAAGTATACAAGCCCCTAACTTTAGTTATGGGGTAATAATTGCGAATTGCGAATTGGTAATTGCGAATTGGAAATGACCCGCCCCCGTAGCACCGAACTCACAACAATCGTCGGCAGCTTTGCTAATATTCAGCCGGGGCAAACTCTACAGTTAACTGGTTTCTGGCGCGATCATCCCCAATTTGGTCCCCAATTCCAAGTAGTTAACTACAAAGAAACAAAACCAGCCACCTTAACGGGCATAGAAAAATATCTGGGCAGTGGTCTAATCAAAGGTGTAGGAACAGTTACAGCCAAGCGTCTTGTCGCTCACTTCGGGCTTGAAACCCTTGAGATTATCGAAAACCAGATTGAGCGATTAGTTGAAGTTCAGGGTATCGCTAAAAAACGAATCAACTTAATCAAAAACGCTTGGGAAACACAGAAAGCTATCAAAGAAGTGATGGTATTTTTGCAAAGCCACGGCGTTTCAACCACGTATGCAGTCAAAATTTACAAACAATATAAAGATGAAGCGATCGCTACTGTCACCCATAATCCTTACCAGCTAGCAACCGACATCTACGGTATCGGTTTTCTGACTGCTGGTAAAATTGCCCGTAACCTGGGAGTTGCACCTGATAGCGAATTCAGATATTGTGCTGGACTTGTTCATGCTTTGAGCGAGGCAGCGGAAGATGGGCATTGCTATTTACCGCAGACAGAACTAATTGAATCGGTGATTAAACTGCTGACTACTGAGGAGCATCAACCAATAGGGGAAGCGATCGCTCTTACTATCAAAGACATGGCTCTTAAAGATGAGCTAATTCGAGAGCATGATGCTGATAAAACAGTACTTTGCTACAAACCTACTTACTTCTACACGGAGCAAAACCTAGCACAACTGATATCTGGGCGCTTGAGTCAACCAATTATACAGGATATCCCCCGTGTCCGTGCCTGGATTGAGCGCTTCACTGCTAGTCATAAGATTCAGCTTTCCGAGCAACAGCAACAAGCAGTAGAAACAGCAGCTTATTCCAAAGTAATGATTCTGACTGGCGGTCCTGGGGTTGGAAAAACTTTCACCACCCACACCATAGTCAGCCTGTGGAAAGCGATGGGCAAATCTATTGCAATGGCAGCACCAACTGGACGCGCTGCTCAACGCTTGGGTGAAATGACGAAACAATTCGCAATTCGCAATTCGCAATTCGCAATTATAAATCAGCAAAAGCTTGGACGCATTATGTGATTTAAGACCATGCTCATCAAAGATAAGCTTGTTAGCTCTGTAACCCAACGGTTCAGTTTAGAATTTTATCCGTAATTGCGAATTGCGAATTGCGAATTGGTTTAATCCTTTACCCCACACGGCAATTATCGCTGACGAAGCCAGTATGCTTGATTTGTTTCTGGCTTACTCCTTAGTGAAAGCAGTATTAGCTGGCGCTCTACTGTTGTTGGTGGGTGACATTGACCAGTTACCATCTGTGGGGCCAGGTCAAATACTTGCTGACTTGATAAATTCTGGTCGTGTACCTGTGGTGCGGTTGACCCAGGTATTTCGCCAAGCTCAAACAAGTGCCATTATCACTGCTGCTCACCAAATTAATCGAGGAATTTATCCGACAATCGAGCCAATCTCCGACAATCCTGTGTCTGATTGTCTGTGGCACGATGGCGGACATCAGCCGGAGCATGGTGTACAAGCAATTTGCGAGGTGATTACTGACCTGATTCCCGGCCTGGGTTTTAATCCGGCGACTGATGTTCAGGTGCTTTGTCCTATGACACGGGGGGTAGTCGGTACTCGTAATCTCAATACAGTATTGCAGCAGTTGATTAATCCACCTACACTGTCCAAGGTGGAGATTAATAGAGGTGGGATGACGCTGCGAGTTGGCGATCGGGTCATTCAACAAATGAATGATTACCAGCGTGAAGTGTTTAACGGGGATTTGGGAATTATCATTGCCATTGACACTGAAGAGATGGAAGTGATGGTGCAGTATGGTGAACGGACTGTGATTTACGACTATGCCGATCTCAATGAGATTACTTTAGCGTTAATTTTCTTGAGACAGCTTTGCTTGTAATTCCTGCACTTGTTCTACCGTTAACCCTGTTACCCGCGTAATTGCTTCAACAGCCATACCCTCTCGCAGTAAGTTCACCGCTACTTTTTCCAAAGCTTTTTGTTCCCAGCTAGTAACAATTTCCATGATTTCCTCCCGCTCAGTTAACCCCATTGTATCGATAGCCGCTTGAAAAACTTGCTCTTCGGTTGTATCTAACCGCAAATAGGTATCTACAAACCCTGAAATTAATTTCATCCGTGCTGGATCTAATTTTAACGTCGCCAGCAACCGTAAACATTCTGCTTTTACCTGCGGACGTTCCTGATGGCGAATATTCATCTTTGACATCAGTGCTGCTGCCACCGGATTCGGCTGCGTTAAAAAATCCCGCCAACTTAAACGATTTAATTGAATTGCTGCAAACTGAAATTCCAGCACCTTGAAATCGCCAAAGGTGACACGATAATTTTGAGGTTCAGCCCGTTTGGGTTCGTCAAAGGAGAAAACTACAATTGGGTAAATCGCCAAATCATATTTTTCATGCAGACGTGCAAAATACTTAAACATCCGCTTTGCAAATGCTGTCTCAGTATAGGACTGATTTTCAACGTGAATTAGAAAACAAGTGTCTTGTTGCTGGAAGCGGCATTGAGCCAGTAAATCAATTTCCTTTTTTTCCCCAGAGGTAACATCAGTAAATATTTCTTGGGGTAAAAACTGGATTGAATCACGGTCTATTTGGCTGACTACTTGGGGCAGAAATAAATCAAGAAATTCAACAAAAAATGTAGATAGTAATTCTTTGAAAAGACGGTCATGGTCAATCATGCTTTTTGTCTTCCCCTCGGATTATAATGATGATTATATAGGAATAGGCATTATTTTAGGCTATTAATTGAATCTACTTATGGCAATTGATGCCGAATGCCAGATGTTAATTATGAAAATTTATTAATTTTAGTAAAAACTATGAAAATTTCCGAAATATCGACAGAAACTCTGGAAAAAATTAAGTCAGTTAGGTGGGATAGAATTATTGAGAAACATGAAGGTCCAGAAAGTTGGTCATCGGTTTTAAGATATGAAGAACCAGAATTTTTGTCAGTGGAAGAATGCTCAATATTATTACCTGTAGATAAATCACATCACCCTAATATCACCATACTCCGTTGTATCTGGAGTGGAGATAAGAATTCTGTAACGCTTTTCCTATCAGATACTACCTATGAAGATGATCCATTCTTTTCGGGATTTATGGCAGTATGCGATCGCCTGAAGAATGAAGAATTTTTCTTGGCAATCTTGTACCATGAATGGTTTATTATTGAAAGAACTGGAGTTTTTGAATAATGAATTCTCAGCAGTTGTTCAAAAATAGGGCAGTTCCTAATCTCAACCTCAGCCATCAGATTCATCAACACCGCTCTCAGTCCCAGCCGATGACGCATTAACCAAGACGTAGAAAGATTGTTCCAGGAGTGTGCAGATGCTCAAGCTATTTTTGTTGCGTTTCAATCTGACAGCTAGCATCTAAACAGTATAACATCAGCCTCAGTATTGCCGAAGGAGCTAATCATGAGAGGATGGATAAATGATCCACATTCAGGAGGGGTAAAAATCCCGGAGCAAGTCAAACAGAGAACAAAGCAACGAATATTAGACTATGCAGAGCAGCATTACGCGGGGAAATACATACGTATTGATGTCCGTTTTAAGGGATATTTCTGTTACATAGATGCTTATAAAGAACCATTTTTACCAGATAGTTATGATCTATCAATGTTTAAAATAACACGCTCAGAATATATAGAGAGAGCCAAGAATACACCAATTCATCTGTGTCGATTACGCTACAAAGGGAATGAAGAGAAATGGACAAAGGCTTTTTATACCTATAGTAATGAAAGATACGAGCCTAGTGTATTTAATAATGGTACTTTTTATGGAACGCCAGAAGAAGCATTTCAAAGTTCAGCATTGTATTTAGATTAAGGAATTATTTTTGACAGCTTTACTATACTTTTGCAGAAATTGACCCAGAAATTAAATTCCTGAGCTAAGTATCAAAAAGTTGCAACTGGTGGTCTAGGCGGCTAAACGAAGAATTTGATCTAGCTCACGTGAGCGTGGCGTCAAGTCCCCTTCAGGAGCG
>NZ_JBGTFY010000195.1:0-5406 GCF_041747015.1 Nostoc sp. | reverse complement strand
CCAATTTGCCCGGCGCTCGCCGACGAAAGTGCAAGGTTTTTGAACCTCTGGATGCTATAGTCTTGCACTTGCTTGGTGAAAAAATGCTCAAAACCCTTACCTAGACTATGTTTCACTTTTGTTCAGCAAGCCCTAACTAATTCACTAGCATCATAAGCACGCCAACTTTCTTGATTGCTGCCAAGATAACGACTGAAAGTCTTTTGACCCCAAGGACAACGCATAGGTGCAGTGATCGGCGCAAAGGCTGATACTGATTTGTAGAGTCCTGGGTTTCTTATTGCACAGACTAGCGCCCCATGTCCTCCCATCGAATGACCGAAAACGCCTTGTTTCTCAGGTTGTCCGGGGAAGTTTGCGGTAATTAAAGCAGGTAATTCGTGGACGACATAACTATACATTTGGTAGTGTTGACGCCACGGTTCTTCTGTAGCATCAACATAAAAGCCTGCACCCGTGCCAAAGTCCCAGTCATCATCCTCACCTGCAATGCCAGTATTACGCGGACTAGTATCTGGTGCAACCAGTATCAAACCGTACTTAGATGCAAAGCGTTGTACCCCCCCTGCCTTAACCATAAAATTCTCTTCCGTGCAAGTTAACCCAGAAAGGAAATAGAGAATCGGCACAGGTTTTAGAGTTGCTTGTGGTGGTTGATAAACAGCAAAGCGCATTTCACTCTTACAGGTTGAGGAGAGATGACTGTAAAAGCCGAGTTTGCCACCAAAGCTTTTATATTCTGAAACGAGGTTAAGGTTAGGCATTGGTTATATTCTCCTTCCATAAGCATATCTGCGCCAGCCGCATCCGTTTAGATAACGCGAAAAGTATACATGATAAGCGTAGCAAAATCATCATCCGGCAGCTAGAAGGAGATTATGGCTTGTAACAAACCCAAAGCATTTATGAGAAATTATCGCATAATCTCAGTATTGGAAAAGGAAAGCGGTTAAAAATAAAACATAAGTATATTGTATTAATGGCGATCGCTAAACACCACAAGAACGCCCCATTAAAGAACAACTTCAAGAACTAATCGACCGTGCCACGGCAGTCACCCAGAGAGACTTAGTTTGTCTAGCCGCGATTTCTAACCGCTAGGTATATTTGCTACAACCAGAATAATAAATGACTTTTATTTAGATTTAATGAATTATAAATGAACTTTCTTTCGGTCTTAGTGACTACTGGTTGACTTTCCTTTTATATGTCTATATAACTTAGAAGAAGAAAACAAAACTTTACAATTAAAAAAAAATGAAGTACTAAAACTTACGTATTGACAAAAAAGCAGAAATGGCAGGTATACTTTTCAGGGCTTTTAGCTAGATTTTTTAACTACCTTTTTGCGATGCCTGGTGAGGGCTACACCTACGCAACTAATAAAGAATGCTTAGTGAAAAGCTGAAACGATATATTTACGTTAAGACACAAGATGATTTATTTGTAAAGTACGTAAATATTAAAATTTAAAACTTCTTCAAATCTACCGATTGGTAAAGCCATTCAGGTAAGTTTCCCATACACCAATAGAGAAATTAAAGTGAAAAAAATAACTAGACGAGAAGCACTGAAGCTAGGAACGCTTGCAGGCGGTTCTTTATTGCTTCCTACAACTTTACTGTATCGTAACCAAGCATCTATTGCTGGTACTGCTGGTAGTCCTCAGCCTACTCGTTTTGCCGTCAAACTTCCCATACCGCCAGTACTTAACCCAGTGCGGAGTGATGCGACCACAGATTACTACGAGATGACGATGAAAAAAGCTCGGATTAGTATTTTGCCTGGGCTAACAACGGAGATATGGGGATATAACGGTATCGCTCCTGGCCCCACAATTAAGCAACGTCTAGGGCGAAAATCAGTTGTTCGTTTTATTAACAATAGTGTTAATACACCAACATCAGTTCACTTGCATGGGATGGCATCGTTACCGCAGTACGATGGCTATGCTGAAGATTTGACACTACCGGGTTACTACAAAGATTACTTCTTTCCGAACACTCGTGCGGCTACATTATGGTATCACGACCACGCCATCCATAATACTGCACGTAATGTTTATATGGGTTTGGCAGGCACATACCTCGTTCAAGATGAATTTGAGCTTGGACTCCCCTTACCCAAGGGTCAATACGACGTACCACTACTTATCCAAGATAAGCAGTTTACTAATACTGGCAAGTTAGTCTTTGATACCCAAGGTGAAAAAAGTCAATATGGTGATGTCATTTTGGTCAATGGTGCGCCTTGGCCACGCATGGAGGTGGGTACCTCTAAGTACCGTTTCCGAATCTTGAATGGTTCGATTTCGCGCTCTTACAAGCTTGCTCTGAGCAACGGCGATGATTTTATCATGATTGGCACTGATGCCGGATTAATGAGCGCACCAGTTAACGTCAAAAATTTCCGGTTGGGGATGGCAGAACGCTACGAACTCATTATTGACTTTTCCAAATACCCAGTCGGCTCTCAAGTAGTGCTGCAAAATCTCGGACTTCCTAACAACGATGACTATGACGGTACAGATCAAATTATGCGCTTTGATGTTGTGCGGAGTGAACCAGATAATAGCTCTATTCCCGCCACATTACGTACAATCCAGCCTATCCCAGAATCTTCAGCAGTGCGAACCAGAGAATTTAGATATGAACGGTCTAATGGTCTATGGGTAATCAATGGCAAAGTCTGGGATGACAAGCGAGTTGATGCTAATCCTCAATTAGGCGATGTTGAAATCTGGAGATTGTATAACAACTCAGGTGGTTGGTTTCATCCTATCCACATTCACCTAATTGATTGCATAATGCTTGACCGTAATGGTAAACCTCCTTTCCCTTACGAGCGTGGGTTAAAAGATGTCTTCTATGTTGGGGAAAACGAGAGTGTACGAGTAATTGGCAGGTATGGTCCTAATACAGGTAAATATATGTCACACTGCCACAACACGGTTCACGAAGACCACGATATGATGAATCAATTTGAAGTGGGACAAGGCGGACCCTCACCGTTGTCAGATCCAGCAAAGATACTCCCAGCACCATCTTTATAGACATTAACGTTAAGAGGATGTTGGAAAAATCGTTAGTAATGTATCAAACACTTTCACAACTTCATTCATCAAGAGAAGACTTGGTACGTTAGCAAAATCCTCTAAATAGGTGGTAACTAATGGAAAGATTATTAACAGTAATTATCTAAGAGCGATTACCTGTAAGTTTGCATAGAACAAGGGGCTTAAGTCCCTTGTCTCACCAAGTTTTATTTTGTGCAGTTTCACAAAGAATTGGTATAAGTGTACCGTTGTTTAGCAGCGAAGATTTTTCGGTTTAGTTTTAATTATTGAGGCAAACAATCAATGTTAAAAAATTTCTTTGGAGTGGTATTAGCAACTGCTTCATTTCTGTCATTCAATCTGCCGATACACGCAGATGACACCATATATCCAGTATCGGTTCAAAATTATCTCAATCAATTAGCTTTAGAATCTCAGTGGATTCGAGAGAAAAAAACAGGTAAACGCTATCACTTGATCGCTTCTGTACCTACGGAACAACTAGTAGCTCTCTCTACCAAAGTCTGCTTAAATTTTACATCGGGGCAAACATTTTCAGTGATCAAACCAATTGTTAAAGCTGATAGTTTGTTAATGTTGCCTTCAAATGTAAGTGCTCGGTTGAGTAATAGTGGGATTAACCGATTTGCTGATGTGGCAATTAAATCAGCAGTTAATAACAGATGTCCCCAATTCAATAGTATGTTGCCTTTGATGAAATATATCTTACCCAGCGCCGGCGATATCATACCCAGCGATATCATACCCAGCATTTAGACTTTGTTTACTACTACTAATGAGGATGTTTAAAAATATCCTCATTAGATTTTGTAACTTTTTAGTCATCTTTGCTAACAACAACTTTGTCAAAAGTTTTTATAGCTCTATTAATTAGACTTGAAAAGTTAAGAAAATCACACTTAGTTAATAATTGTCAAGCACATCAATTCATCAAAATTACAAGTTAAAACTATGCGCCGTCTATTGAAAGCGATCGCTAATCTAGGACTAGCAACTATGGTAGCTGGCTTAGTCATCTTTATTCATCACATACCTGCATTCTCTGAAGACCATTCCTTGCATGATCATTCCTCACCAAGCAGTACAATCACTGCACCATCACAAAAAATAGCACCTTCACCAAAGCCAAGTAAAGTTGAAACCTTTATTAATCAAGGGCTAGAAAAAGTTCAGCGACAAGATTATAAGGGGGCTTTAAAAGATTTTGATAATGCCATCGGCCTCGATAAGAATCATCATATAGCGTACTTGTATCATGCTGATATCCATAATCAATTAGGAAATTACCAGAAAGCTGTTGAAGACTATGTGGTGGCTAAAAAGCAAAATCCCACTTTCCCTTATATCTACACTCAGCAAGGTAAAGCTTATGAAGCTTTAGGCAATTACGAGAAAGCAGTAGAGAATTATACTCAGGCGATTAAACTTTATCCTGAAGATGGTATTGGCTATGCAAGTAGAGGTGCTGCTTACCACAAACTTAAGGATACTAAAAAAGCAATGGCTGATTTTAAAAAAGCAATTGAAATGAATTATGGGCAAGCTGATGCTTATTTCTATCGAGGTAATCTTTACGCTGAGTTAAGAAACAATCAAGCTGCTATAAAAGATTATCAAACAGCAAAGGGACTTTACACTAAACAAGGAAAGCAAGATGGATATTTAAGAGTATCCTTAAAAATGAGACAAATTAACGAAAAAACCTAGACATGGCAATGGTTATTAAAATACATTCAGGGTTTTAGGTATTGATATCTCCGGCGATCGCTTGATAACAAGTAGATATAACTAGCCCAGAACTCATCAGCGAAGTTCTAACCAATCCGCAAAGCGATCGCCTACGTATTTTCCTTAGTAGCCTCAACGGTGGATAGTTAGGAGTTATAAATTAAAGACTTATTTTGAACTCATCACGAGCTAAACGCTCCGCTAACAGCACTATTTAAAGATACTCCCGTAAAAAATCAAAGGGATCATCTTCCCAGCAAGGTTCAGGTATCAGCCAAAACAAACTACTATTGATGTCGGCTTCAATCTCATCACTGTCGTCTCTATGAAATAGTTCTATCAAAGCTGTCCAATCACGTTCTCTTAGAAACGTTAACGATGGGCATATACCTGGAAATTATTTGAGTAATTCACGTGCAAATTTGTACTTGACAGCCGTAAAAAATTAGTATAAAGATTTGTAAATAATTAGGGCTTGCTGAACAAAAGTGAAACATAGTCTAGGTAAGGGTTTTGAGCATTTTTTCACCAAGCAAGTGCAAGACTATAGCATCCAGAGGTTCAAAAACCTTGCACTTTCGTCGGCGAGCGCCGGGCAAATT
>NZ_JBGTFY010000194.1:0-6918 GCF_041747015.1 Nostoc sp. | reverse complement strand
TTGGGTATTGAGCTTGTGTAAACTGTCGATAGTAATACTGAGAGCTTGGGCCTGAGCTAAACCTGTGTAACCCAAGTCTGAATACATCGCGGTTTCCAGACGCAGAGCCAGATTTTTCAGCAGATTAACGCGATGCCCATTGTTGAGAAATCGTGCTTCGGGGTTTTGGGATCGCCACCAGCGCATAAGTTCAGTTTTCCCAGTACCCATGTCGCTCCATAGTACCAGCAGCCCAGAGACTGGTATAGTAAGGTAGCGAGATATCTTCGATAAGACTTCTTTTTTCTTTTCAGGGTTTGTCAAGTGGCTGTTTGGGTTTAACGAACTTTGGGGGTTTAAGTCCCCCGGTTCTAAAACCGGTAAGTTTTGTGTTGGGGTTAAATCCCCATTACAAAACGTAATTGCGAATTGCGTTAGCGTAGCGGTAGCGAGTCCGCGAGCGTCATTGCGAATTGCGAATTGGTTTAAGCACTCTTGTTGATTGTCGGTTGTCGGTAACTCTATGCATTGTCTCTGGCGATCAAGCTCAGTTTGATGCTGTATTTCTTGGTCGGAATCGGCTTCTTTCTTGATGAAAGCGTCAGTCAGATAGCGAGTGTTAACTGTCACATCGGGTTTGTATTTGGTTAAACCCCATTTTCGAGTCCGGTAGGAGCGCTGGTAATCTTTAAGGCTCTTGGCATCATCAGCGATCGCAGTTAATAAAGTATCAGCATCAACACCTTGACTAACTACGAAATCATCAACACCCTTTTCTGGCCCTGGCAACAATGCCACTTCACAAACACACCCTTGTGCCTCAATTGCTCTGCCAGTCCGCATTGTTGCTTGAAATACTGACCAACGAGTGTTAGCTTTGGTTTCGTAATCGAAAAGAATTATGAACTTGCGTCCCGCTTGCGCTAACGGTACTAAGTCAGGGTGCAACCGTTCATCAAAATCCAGTTTGCCCACACGCCCGTTCCAGATGCCGGGGAGTGCGATCGCTACAAACCCCAAAGAGAGCAAGCAAGCAGCCTTCTTCTCCCCCTCGCATAATATGATCGGGATGTCTGGGTGCTGTTTCACCCACTCCCAAAATATCAAGGGATTGAGTTTATCAACCAATCGCAGTGCCAAAAGTGAATGATAGCGCTTGATTAAATAACGCTTTGCTACTTTGTCCCAGATGGGGTTATTGATATCGAAGTAGGTAACGCGGTTTGGGGTTTTGGGGGGTGATTCGTATTTGACGGGTTTACCTTTCTCCCAATCAATGCGAGGGAAGTTGGGCTTAATCCGTCCCCACTCCATTGGTTCCCAGTTTTTGAACGGGTCAAGAGATTGAATCCATATCCCCCCCAGTAATAGATGCTGATATTGCCTTATGTACGCATCTGTGACTCGACCGGCATTTTTGCGAGGAATTTTGTTGGAGATGAATAGGTATTCGTAGATTGTTTCTCCCTCGATGTGGAAGAAGTTGCGCTCAATCAGTGCTGGATGAATGGCGCTACCAACGGCTAACTCATGGTATTCATGATCAGTGAGATTGTTTGGATATTCAATTGGGCGTAATTTCATCTGCTCCCTGCTCCCTGCCTCTTCGTTGAGCGCAAGAAATCTGCTTTTGGAGAGAGTAATCGCACCGCGCAAGCTAGTTTTTTGCTTGCTGTCGGCAATTGCCAGTAATCAGACCCCGACGCTACAGCACAAAGTTGCCGTGCCAAAGCTGCACTATTACACCATATGCGCTCTACTACTGCGCTTTTGGGTTTGCTATTTATCACGATATTTTCCCCTGATAACTCGGTTTACAAGCTTCAGAGGGGGTATTCGCGCTGCTACGGATTTTTGCTACGAAATTCGGGTTTTTCCTTAATAAAATTTAACTTTACTAAATCTTTACAATTTCGACAGCCAAAATTACCACACAAAACTGGTGCGTTTCGTGCGGCTTCTTGTATAATACGAGAAGCAGCGGATTCAATCTCGTCTGACCAGTCAGTGGATAAAAGCCGCTAAACTTTAAGTACCACTGCTTTGGTTTCCAGGAGATAACCCCGCTCTGAGGTTATATGAAATTTAAGCCACGCACGAAGCGCTACTCCTTAGTGGCGCTTTGTGCGTTAAGTTCTCGTAGTGTTGTATCTTCACCTCTATATCTCCTTTGAATTAGCTTTATCTTACATAACTTGTGGTCTTTACGTATCTAGCGAGATTCTGCAACGTTTGTGTTTGACTCCTCCATATTTAGCAGTTTTCGGTCTAGCTTACCCTGATTGGGTAATCACTTTTTCAAGAAGCTGCACCGAAGGCAGAGGTCGTTTCTGCCTTGGGCTTGCGCTCGAAAACTTGTATATTGGGTTCCTCCAGCACGAACCCGTTTTTGTTTGCTGACCGAGTTTACCAGCGTAGACGCTTCGCGGCTTGTCGTTAGACATCGCTCTTACCCACTGTAGATAATTACTGGCAGCATCGGTCAGTTTTTTGTAAATCTTGGGTTTAACTGTGATTATTATGATGCATCCATCACAGTCTAAGTCAAACTGCTGCCAACTATTGTCAACTGTGTTGGACTTTGGCAATTCGTTGATTTTGATTTCTAGTTTTCCTGCAATCATAAATACCTCTATTAAGATGCAATCGGTAAATTGGGTGAAGTATCAGATGTATAGACTAGCCCCATCGGATCTGTCGCAATATACTTTTTAATCATTGGTTGAAGAGTAAAACTGATTTCTTTTGTAGTTCGGTCTTTGCTGCTTTCAATTAATGACTGTCTTTCCAGTTGTTCTAATGCTTTAATCATCTCTGAAGTAGATACAGGTGTTTTCTGCCTTTGACTTGTATCAATTAATAGTTGTTCAAAACTAACGGGTTTTAAATTTAAAGTTATTTTCTCTGCCAAATAAATCATGATCTGCCTCTGAGTTTCACTCAATATTTCGCCAAACATTTCGTCAAGCATTGTTTGAAACTCGCTGCTAACAAACGTAGTATACTTGCTAAAAAATTTTTCAGTACTACCAGCGAAGTAGTGGTGAATTTTATCAACTAATGTCTCTAATTCCAAAGGATTGCCACGATAGGTATGGATTAATTTTTGACACTTCTCCTTATCCGTTAGTCCATTAGCAGATAAAAGCTGCATGGCTGCTTCTGAATCTAAACCTTCAATTCTAAGATACTGAATTGGACGTTTAGCCTTCATTAAAGTACTAAACTCTTCAGGGAAAATTCGATTAGTTAGAAGCAGACAGCTTTGGTGTTGCTCCTCCAATAATCGACGAAAGAGTATTTTGTACTCTAGCTTCTGCTCTAATTTATTTCTATGGAACAATGCATCAGTCTCATCCAATACCACCAAACAGTTACGTGATTGCAATTGCTTCAGCAACACCGAAATCATTGCTTGCGTATATTCAGGTAAAATTGAGGATGGCTCTAGAGGATCAATTAGCTCAATTAAATCAGCTACTAAGTCTTGGACTCGTGGTGCATGAGTAACTGATTTCCAAATTAAACAATCAAATCTAGGTTTAGATTCTATACTAAGTTCTGCTAATAGTTTTGCCGCTAATGCACTTTTTCCAATTCCTGCCACCCCTACTAGTGATATACAGCGTTGCTTTACTATTAATTCTTTTAAATGAGCCAGTTCCTGTATACGTCCATAAAAAGTAGATACATTAGGCGGTTGACCCTTAATGTTCTGCATAAAGCCAGTGTTAAAAGGGACTTGCTCTCGATCGGAAGCAGACTGAGCAGGATACTTTTTAGCTACTTGCTCCAAAAAATACCGAAGCTTCCTTTTTCCCACTCGTTGTCCATCTCCAATTATTTCGGAGAGCAAATCCCACAACTGAGGAGCTAAACGGCGTTGCAAGTAATTAACGCTGTAAGGTGAGTTTTCTGCTATCTCTACAAACTCACGACTATTCCAAGCTCCTTTCAGAACAATGATCTCAGCTTCAGATAGATGTCTACCAAGTTTGGCAAACACTAAATCATTGACTGCTACCAAAGATTCTTCAAAAGTAATTCTTTCTGAAAACCTTTGCTCTGGAGGTTCTTCTACTGTTGTTATGATCGATGAAAAAGAAGGGGCTGAAACTTGTAGTTCCCGTAAGTCACCAAAATCCATGATTATACTTGTCCTGTTGAGATAATGAAGTCCCGTAAGGGAAGTTCCATAGATTGAAGTTAATTTAGAGAGTATCTTGGACTACACTCCATATTACTAGATTTCTTTATTTTTAATTGCCCAACTTGAAATAGGTATCAATACAAATTTCTAATGATGTTACTTGTAGAGGAATGAAGGCAAAATGACGGTTCATTTGTTGAAGTAACATTAGTTTTACGATAAAATCTTACAAAAATAGTAAATAATAATACAATAAAATTAAGTTATGTTACTGAATAAGCTTATTTTTTTTACTTGCTACCAGTAATTGAATAACAAGGACTAGATTAGTGATAGATATGTAGAATAAGGCTTGGCATAAGTTCGTAACGTTATTAATTTACTTAGATACTTACGTTTTAGTTATTTAATTGTCCACAATTTCATGCAAAGTTATGGTGAAATAATTGATACTTATCTGCTACTGGGTAGCCCATAATTATATATAATTTTTTTTTATATGTCGTCGTACTGTATTAATCCCCTTTGTGACCACCGTCAAAATTCTGATGACATAGAACATTGCCTCTCTTGTGGTACTTCGCTGTTAATTAACGACCGCATCCGTCTAGTCAAACCACTGAGGCCACTTACCGATGATCCGTTTAATTATTTTGAAGTTTTTGAAGTAGATGATGCTGGTACTCGTTGGAACGCTGTGCGTAAGCAACGAGTCATCAAAGTTCTGAAATGGAAATCGCCTAAATTAGTTAAATTAATTGAGCAGGAATCTCTTACTTTGCAACTAATTCAGCATCCAAATATTCCTGAAAGTACTTTAGATGACTTTTTTACTTTTGTTCCTAGAAATAGTCCCTTAACGCTGCATTGCTTAGTTATGGATAAATTTGAGGGACAAAACTTGGAGCAATGGATAGAATTTAATGGAAAAATTTCACAATCTCTAGCATTAGAATGGCTTAAACAGTTAGTGGAAATTCTTGATGCAGTACACCGTTCTAATTTTTTTCATCGAGATATCAAACCTTCTAATATAGTTCTCCAACCAAATGGTCAGCTGGCATTAGTTGATTTTGGTACTGCACGGCGAGTGACTGACACTTACTTGGCAAAAGTTAGTGGAAACGGTGGAACTAGTGCAGGTAGGGAAGGAATATATGAAATTACGTCCGTCATCACGCCTTGTTACACTCCAACAGAACAAATCAATGGTCGGGCAGTACCTCAATCGGATTTCTTCTCCTTGGGTTGTACTTTTGTAAATCTAGTTACTGCAACTCCTCTAAGTAATCTATCAACAGATCAAAAAACAGGAAACCTAATTTGGAGAGATAAAGCACGGCAGATTGATAAACCTTTTGCTGATTTTCTTGATGAATTAATGGCTTTCCTTCCAGGGCAGCGTCCGCAAACTACTGAAATAATTTTGCAACGGCTAAAAAAACTCCCTCAGCAAAGTAAACTTTATAGACTAAGAAAGTCTAAAACATTTGTAATTAGTGTAATAGTTGCATGTATTGCTTTCGGAGTTGTTGGGTTTTTTAAAATACTTCTGCCAGCGATAGCTAACAATCTAGTAGCCCAAGGAAAAAAGGCAGAAGCAGCAAATGATTCTCCATTGGCACAAAATCTTTTTGACTCAGCTGTAAATATTAATTCCCAGGTCAAATTTTCTGTTTCAGAATTTTACTTTGACAAAGGACTTCGCAGTACAAATAGCCTAGAATTAGCTAAAAAATATTATGAATTAGCAATTAAATATAATAACAGAAATGTACAAATCTATAACAACTTAGGTATTGTGTGTAGACAATTACAGGAATACAAGTGTGTAACTGATAGTTACGAAAATGGTTTTAGATTGACCCCTAATAATTGGGAAGGACATTATGGGTTAGGAATTTTTTATGATGATCAAATGAAATACGATTTAGCAGAGCAACAATATTATCTGGCTATAAAAAGTAATAGCCAAGCTATAATAGCTATCAATAATTTATCCAGATTAAAGATTATTAATAGTGATTATAATACAGCAATTGCTTTAGCTACTGAAGGACTACAAAAAGCTAAAGAACCTGAACTGCAAGCAGTTTTGTATAAAAATTTAGGCTGGGCGAAATTTGAGCAAAAGAAATATAGTGAGGCGAAAAAATATTTAGAAAAAGCGAAAGAATTAGATATACAAAGAACATCTACTCACTGTTTGTTGGCACAGGTGCAAGAAGCGCTAGGTGATGTTGATTATGCTTGGCTTTCTTGGGAAGCTTGTTTGCTAATTGAATCTAGAGAACCAGAAGTCTTTGGTTGGCGGACAGAAGTATTGCAAAGAATTAGATTAAAACCTTCTGAGCATGAATAGCAAACAATTATCATATTATATTAAAATTTTTGTTTGATGTAATTTTTTTTCAAGTTCCACTCTGCTATGAAAGTTAATGCTAAATTTACTCTGACTTCGGAAAAAAAAGTGTTTAGATACAGATTCCAAGTTCTACTCATCGCATCAACATTACTTATTTTACATTGGAGCCGTGCATGGAAGCAGTCTCAAGCAATAGCTGTAGCGACCTGCAATTATAAATCCCCCAACCTGCAATCATCGTTGTTTTCAGCCAGGATTAAATGCAACTATAATTTCATTTGAACCAGGATTAAATGCAACTATAAAAGTCAAAAAAACGAACGGTTTCTTAACTGCGTCACCATTAAGGCTTAGAGTTACTTTTACCGTTGGTTTTCAAGTAAAAAAACTCGGTAAATAATTCAAAGTTAATTTATCAAATTCT
>NZ_JBGTFY010000193.1:0-17706 GCF_041747015.1 Nostoc sp. | reverse complement strand
TCCCAATTTGCCCGGCGCTCGCCGACGAAAGTGCAAGGTTTTTGAACCTCTGGATGCTATAGTCTTGCACTTGCTTGGTGAAAAAATGCTCAAAACCCTTACCTAGACTATGTTTCACTTTTGTTCAGCAAGCCCTAACTATGCCCCAAAAGTTCATCAAACACAGGTAAAAACGCTGAAAATACTTATATTTACATTTTCTTGATAAAAAATAGGTACATTACAAAGAAATGGCAAATTTTACATACTAAAGGTAAGAATTGACTACTTTTATGCTAACAATGGACTAACCGCGCTTTAATTTCAAAGCATCAGCAGCTGATACACCCTCGCCCTGAGTGCCAAAATACCACAAAGCCGTAGCAGCCTCAGCACGAGTCACTGGTTTTTTGGGTTGAAACAGAGTCGTATAACCAAACACCCGCCTAATATTCGACTGTTCACCATTCTGGTAATCAGCCAATACTGCTCTTAAAGCCTTGGGGTTAATTCGCACTGCGTCCTGGAAACCCCAGGTTTGTTTGACCGCATCGAAGTTGGCAGAAGGTAAAGCTTGGCGAGTATCTAGGGGTAATTTCCACAGCAGCAACGCCTCCCGTGTTAGGGGTGCATCAGGACGAAACAAAACTACTGTAGAATCTCCAGATAAAGGACTGGGAATTAACCCAGCTTCGGCTAACCCCTGAATTACTGGAAAATCAGGGTCTTTTGCCGATACATCACTAAAAGCTGGTTGAGTACTTTCTGATGCTAAACGAATTTGTTTAGCTGGGTTGCTAGCATAGATAGCATTATTAGCAGCAATTAGCCAACGAGCGTATTCCCGATGTGTAACGATTTTGCTCGGTTCAAACTGGTTAGTGGTGGCAGCATTGCTCTTAGTTACCTTTGATTCTATAGACAAAACACCTAATGCAGCTAAGTCTTGGATGTATTGCTGCCATTCTTGCGGTGCCTTGTTAAGATCGTTAAATTTCTGCGATTCAGGTGTGGCTGTAGGGATTGTTTGGTTATTAGCTGTGCTTGGTGGCTGTGCTACCAAGTTTGCAGGTGGTGTCGGGCCAATGAACTGTAAATCTCCTGGTTGAGGAACAGCGTTAGTAGTTTCGTTAGAATTTGTAGTTGGGGTAGGTTGTACTGTTGCAGCACTATTCGGTTCGTACTCAATCAGTAATTCAGTGGCTGTTTGGGGTTGATTAGCTGTGGCGTTGGTGACTGATTGAGGTTGGATGGAAACCTTTAACAACAAATCGTTACGACGTGCTTCAAAAGCACCTCCTGCATCATCTGTTGGCTGTTGTAAAACCTGCCAGTTATTTGTTTGAAACTGGCTACTATAAAAGCTAGCAATAAAGTTGCTGGGGTCAGAACTCAACCAACGAGTTGAGACTCGGTTTTCTGAGCCGCTAGTAGGTGTAACTTCCTGTAGTTTGGCATTGGAATACAAGGGTATATCTTTGGGAAAATCAGCTGGTAACTGAACTGTTGATTGGTTTTGCTGTGCTTGCGGTTCGTTACCCTGAGATTCCCCAAAGACAACTGGATTGCTTTGAAGATTGGGATCTGCTGCCAAAGATTGCTCAAGGTTTTTGGCGACTGGATTATTAGCGCAGGCTGTTAACGAAGTGAGTAGTAGAACAGCCAAACTCAGAAAGACAGCTGGACGTTTACAGGGAAGCACAGGAAATCATGTATTGAGTTTCAATTCCTACCCTAGCGCAGACTGTTCAATAAAGGGGGACTAAGGATTAGGTATTAGCAAAGAAAAAGCAGGAAAGCATTAGAGAATCGAATGTCACCTCTGCTCCTTTGACTCTTCTATCACTAAAAGACACTACCGACTTACAACGTCTTCTTCGTAAGTGTCTTTGTTGGTGAAGATGATATGTGATATCTCAAAAAATTAGTAAACGGTAGCTTTTGCTACCGTGTTGTCTTTGTTTTATAGCCATTAGGTTTTGTTCCTATGCTTATTTATAGAGTTCCCTAAAATTATCACAAACTAACATTTTCGGAAAAAATACACAAATAAATCTGGAATGCTTGCTAGATAAGAATTTTACGATTTGGGTGCTTTAAGGTAGTATGCCACCACGGGGATACAGTGTAGCTACCAAAAACTTTAATCTTCTTGCAGATGCACTAGTAGTCAGGCGATGCCTACGGCGGGCAAAGCCTACGCCAAGGAAGTGAAGTGGTAAACTAGGACTAAAGCCCCCTTAGGCTAGGGACTCGTGCTGTAGTCAAGAGTTTCTTGGCCGCCTAGCAATGAGTGCTTCTTTTAGAAGTGCGTAGTTTACCGCCGTAGGCATCGCCGTTATGCAAAGCTTTGACTAAGGCATTTGTTCCCTGTTATTCTCTGATAAGCAGCCGTTATTTTAAGAAGGCTGGGCAACAGGGTGCGTTTCGCAAGTTATAAAGGCAGTACATAGTTAGCTATAGCTGTTTGCTAAATCCTACTAATGATTGAGTAGAGGTAAAAAAGACACTTCATCGCATCCACTGACGGTTGAGAAAACCCTTTGTAAACTTGGTCTAAACAGTTAACAGTTTCCTGATAGATTAAATACAATTAGCGTCTGCGTTTGCTTGAGGGATCGCTTGTTCAAAGCTAGTACTCAAATTTACATAGTGCTGCACTAGCTGATTTGACATAATATTAAAGCTTTTAGCTGCTGGCTCTAGCGAAAATTTTTGATTCAGGGGCAAATTAAGACTTATTATTCAAGGGCAAGGGTGTTTCTTGGAGACGAAGTTAGCCAAAAAGGGCCAAAATGCTGAAAAAGATATGTCTAATGTCAAAAACGCATATTTGATCAGAGTATGAAAAATCCAAAAGAGATATTAAATTGAAGGAAAAACTACGACCATCGACAACCGTCAGTCCATTTTACTTTCTGTAAAGAGTCGCCAGGTTGTTACCAGTGCTGAAACCCGATTACATGCAAGTTTCCCAGGATCAGCCTATTTATTCTGAGGCTCCACTCCAACTGTTATTGTTTGTCGATGGACGCACTCAGTCTCGACAACAAGTGCAGCGAATAAGTGCTTATTTAAAAGAATTACAGGCTGAGTATAGTTTTGAACTTCAAATTATCGATGTTAGACAACAACCTTACTTAGCAGAACACTTTAAATTGATCGCAACGCCAGCTTTAATCAAAATCCATCCAGAACCACGGCAGATTTTAGCTGGGAGTAATATTGTAGCGCAATTGAAAAACTGTTGGCCTCGCTGGCAAGTCGCCATAGACGTCTACTTGAAATTACAGTCAGACTTACAAGAACATATAGACGATAATGGTCGAGCAACATCACCCAAATCTACTATCCGTTCAGTTGCTGTTTCTGCCGAACTAATCAGACTTTCAGACGAAATTTTTCGCTTGAAACAGGAAAAAGAGAATCTCGTTGAGCAGCTACAGTTTAAAGACCGAATAATTGCCATACTGGCACACGATCTCCGTAATCCCTTAACTGCTGCCGCGATCGCAATAGAAACTCTCCAATCTAACTACAATTTAGAGACAGGTGAATTCCATCGGCTAAAACCAAGCATGACGGCGTATTTATTAAAACAAGCCCGGAATCAAACTAAAATCATTGACCGGATGATTGCCGACCTTTTGCAGGTAGGTCGTGGCAAAGAGACAGAGTTACCAATAATACCACAAAAGATAGAGCTAGGTAAACTGTGCCTAGATGTACTAGAAGAATTAGGCGATCGCTACACCGCCAAATGTCAAGAGGTAGAAACAGATATTCCAAAAGATTTGCCATACGTATATGCCGATCCAGAACGCATCCGCCAAGTGTTAGTGAATCTACTGGATAATGCCATCAAATACACCCCAAAAGGTGGCAAGATTAGCATTGCCGGATTGCACCGCACTACCCAAAAAGTTCAGTTTAGTATTGGCGATACTGGGCCTGGTATTCCTATAGAGAATCGCGATCATATTTTTGAAAACCACTTCCGTCTGCAACGGGACGAAGGTACAGAAGGTTATGGCATTGGTCTTTGTTTATGCCAACGCATTATTCTGGCGCATTATGGTCAAATTTGGGTAGACTCTGCCCCCGATAATGGAGCATTGTTTCACTTTACGTTACCAGTTTATCCTTCTTAGTCATTGGTCAAAGACAAATGACAACTTGAGACAAAGCGATCGCGTCCCCCAGTCTTTGCTTGGTAAAGTGCTTTATCTGCCAGTACAATCAAATCTGAAGGTGAAGATTCCCAAGTGGGGACAACAGTCGCTATTCCCATACTGATGGTGACATACTGGCTTACCGCAGATCCGCCATGAACAATTTGCAAATCTTTGACTGCCGCTTGGATCATGGCGGCAACATGAACTGCACCAGAGGCATGAGTGTTTGGCAAAACCACGGCAAATTCTTCGCCACCATAACGCGCTACTAAATCTTGATTTTTTTGCACCTTAAAATTTAAGACACCACCCACCTTTTGTAAACAGACATCGCCAGCCGGGTGGCCATATCTATCGTTATAAAGTTTAAAAAAGTCGATATCGCACAAAATCAGTGACAGGGAAGATCCCTCTTGTGCTAGATGAATCCACTGAGTACTGAGATAATCGTCAAAGCGGCGACGATTAGCCAATTCAGTTAAGCCATCAACATTGGCGAGATGCTGGAAAGCTTGGATTGTAGCCTCTAATTGTTTGTAAACCTGCGCTTGCTTTAGTAGTTCGCGCAACCGATGGCGCAATACAGCGAGGTTAATTGGCTTAGTGACGTAATCAGTCGCCCCTACTTTAAAAGCCTCTTTTACGGATTCCTCATCGTCCAAGCACGTGATCATCAATATGGGAGTGCGGTCCCACATCTGGGAGATCACATTATTGTTAAGGGGCGAGTCAGTATCAAAGTTTTTAATGGCTGATATTAAATTCTTCGTGGCAATCTTACGCAATTCCTTACAGCAGGTAAAGCCATCCATCAGAGGCATTACAGCATCTAGCAAAATTATATCCGGTTTGATGGTCTCGTAAGCATCTAAACATTGCTTACCATCAGCAACCTCGACTACTCGATAGCCTTCTTGTTCCATAGCTTTACGCAACAGCACGCGGAAGTGCTTATCATCATCAGCCACCAGAATCATCGGGGGTTGCTTAGAAACAGAAAATGTATTTATGCCTGACATGAGTTGCGTTCCAACTGCGGGACTATTCTGAAAAAGGCTGGGCAAACTTGATCGCATGGGGGAGATCGCTCTTTTTATTAATGCCGGGATTTGCGGCAAAGGTATGTCTGGCTTCACAATCAACTGTTTTTTGACAATAGACTGCTCAATGTTAGTGAGCCAAGCAAGCGGTAGAGAACTAAGTTGCATAGACAATCTATAATTGGAACACGAAGGCAATTTTTACCTTTTTGCTCAACTATGGTTATGAGAGGAAATGTTACTTTTATATTTCCCTATTGTTAAAGTCAAATTACAATTTTTTTGAGAATTGCAAAGGCACACCTTACTTATTTAGTTCTGTAGTGAGTTTAAAAACCTAGCAAGGCAGGGTAAAGCAATTGCTAAAGTGTCCTCATAAAATAGCTAATATTAAGTAATCGTATCAATTGAATGAAACTTATCTAGTCTATTCGGCAAGGGTTGCGGAGATTTAATATAATTGCATAAACTTCATATTAAACTAGGTGTAAAGTTTCATGTTCCAGTTATTATAGTCACTAAATCTTTAAAATGCCAGACCCCTTAATGTATCAACAAGATAACTTTGTTGTTCTCGAAACAAATCAACCAGAACAATTTTTGACACCATCAGAATTATTAGAAAAACTCAAAAAAACTCTCCAACAACTCCAGATTCAAGATTTACCACATGATTTGCAAAAGTTTGATACTGTGGAAGCTCAAGCACAATATTTAATCGACACTAGTTGCGAATTAGATATTAGTCCTGGGCAATATTTGCAGTGGTATGCAGTTCGTTTAGAAAAGTAACTTTTTGGTCAATCGCTTCTAATTTTCAGATAAAAGGATACCTACAAGCACTCTTACCAAATCTTCTAAACCTTCAGGAACACGGTAAAGTTTAATATCTTCTGCAACCCGTTTATCTTCTCTATGAAGAATACCAAATTTCCAGTCATCTCCATATAAAATAGCTTTTTCATGATCTAGGGATTGATCAAGAGCGATTAATTCTACTGCTAACTGTGTAAACCCTCTTCTGATATCTGATTGTTTTGCTTCAATCACCAATAGGGAGTTAGATTTATGTAAGTAATAATTCAAAGTACCTTTGAGTTTTTCATTGACATTAATCGGATACTCACTATAGAGTTGAGCCTTAGTGTGAGTGCATATTTCAGCAAGGATAGGTGCAATTAAAAATTCTCGTATTGATATCTCAGCGATTGGGTTAAAAAGCTTTATATTGCGCTGCAAATAACTTTTTAAAAATTCTAAATAGCTCAGTTCAGCCAAGTATCTTGGTAATTCTAGCTCTGTGCGATCGTAGCTGTACTCAAACTCAGCCAGTATGTCTATTGTTGGATTGGGCAATAAAAAGTATTGACTAAAAGTGTAACTTTTCTCGTGTTTTAAAATTCTATATTTGCTCATGATTTTTTATCGTCTACGAACCACACCGGAGATCTTATCACTGGATATCATTGAGCAATGCGCTACCGAAACTCCCACGACATTATTAAATTGGACTGATAACAGAAAAAGCTTTAATGTGGGTAACGACAAATTATAAAGCAATGGAGTTTTGGTAGCGATAATTTTTGTTATTGACTATTGACTATTGACTCTTTTTGAGTATTTATCAGTGCTAGTTCGATTTTATTTTCAAATGGTTGTGTTATTTGAATCTCCACTCCGGGCCCAAAATAGTTGGTCATTTTTTCCTGTTTTTTTTGCCACACATCAATTGGTATTAACGGTGAATCAAATTCTAAAATTAGAGCATAGCTCCCATTAACTTCCGTTTCTCGTAACCCTGTTACTATTGGCCGTTCCTCATCTGTGGGACTCAAACCCAGAAAAGAAAGTGTTGTATCTAGATGAGCATCTTGACCGTAGAAATATCGGGTAATGTCTTTGCGAATTTTATTTTGAGTATCAGTTGCTTGCTGCTCGCGCAATATCAATGCTGACGGTGACGTAGTTTGGCTAAAGGGTACTGGCTTGAGTTCATTAGCTTTGAGCGCCAATCCTCCCAACAATAGAGGAATCCCGTAAAAAAATCCGACAAGATTAAGTGTGGCATTATTAACGGCATAAGCGACGAAGCCAATTATAGTTAATATGCCACCGATAGTTAAACCGACTGTTCCTAAAGAGATTTTGCGTAGCATGAGCTTAGGTTAGTATAAATTTCTAATATGTCAATACCATTTCCAAAAAACTTGGTAACAAATTAATTGCCTGTTGGGGTGTACATCTATATGCCCCTACCAATGTACTTGTAGCAGGAATTTTGTGAAATGGTATCAGTTTTATTATCATCGGCTATGAGTAACAAATAGGGAAGAGTATTAGCTTAAGCCACTGAGTAGGTGGTATAAATAAAATACTTAGGTTTGTGAGGGTTTAATATTTACAGGACTTACGCAAACAATAGCCGAAAAGAATGATTTCCAGGTAGGGGCAATTCATGAATTGCCCCTACAGCGTATAGTTTTGCGTAAGTCCTGGTTTAATTAGGTTGACCTACTTAGTGTTCCAGAATATTGGATTTTGAGTTAACTTTAAACTTAAAGGTAGTTAAAGATTGGAAGAAAATAATGGATCTACAGACTATAAAAGAACGAATTACCATAGTGCAAAGTAAGCGCCAATACCTGTTGAGCCTACTGGAGCAACCAAACCTGGGAACTTTGAGAATCGACGTAAATCAGGCTTTGGAAGAACTGGATGAGTTAATTGATGAATTTAGACGCGCTATTCCCGAACAGGAAAATAGTTGAGCCAGACTAACAGGTAGAGTAAAAATGATTAAAAACTGGGTCGGTGTAACCGTAAACTTCAGGTTATACCGACTTTCCTCAGTATTATAATCTTCCAAATCGCCGGAATTAAGCTAAGACAGGCTTGACCAAGTAACATAGCTATATTCCATTTAGACTGCAACTGACCCATCCCCTGCACGCTTTCCTAACTGCCTAACCAAAGCAATAAGTTCGGTTGTAGGTACATCTTTTTTGCAAACGTCATCAAAGCTAGCCATTGCCTTTGTCCCCTGAAAATTTACGTCTTCCACTGAGGAGTAAGCAAGGATTTGAGTGTTCGGAGATATAGCTTTAATATGATTAGACGCACTCCAACCATCCATAACTGGCATTTCTAAATCTAGAACAATCACATCTGGATGGCAACGTTTAACCATTTCTATAGCTTCTTCACCATTACTGGCTAAACCTACGACTTGAATATTTTTCTGGCAAGAAAAAACCAATTGTAAGGTTAAACGAGTCAGTTCGTGGTCATCAACTACTAGAACGCGCAAAGTAGAAAGCTCACAGGATAGCATTAACATTCAGGGGAAAGACAAAATTTGTTCACAATAACTTTTCTAGTTTATGAGAACAAGTGCCAGCACTTACTCTATCTATGGTTGAATAACTTGTATTAACCCATGACTAATAACTTAGATAAGTTATCAAAAATTAAAGTTTTCTAAAAAACTAAGTTGAGCTAGTTATTAAGGTGGAAGGAACTTGTTTTTAATTAATCAGATTTGAGTTACACCAGTTGAGCGTAATGCCATATTCATCAGAATTTTTTGTGAGCTGGCTTCTGGAGAATCATCATAGGGACGCCGTTGAATGTAAGTGCCATCAGCTTGTAACTCCCAAGCTTGGCGATTATCTGCGAGCATAATTCCCAGAATTTCTTGCAAATCTTTGGCAATATCAAGGTCTTTGATGGGGGTAATTACTTCCACGCGGCGATCTAGGTTGCGGCGCATCCAGTCGGCACTGCCGATATAGATTTCCTCTTGGGTGTTGTTATGAAAATAATAAATGCGAGAGTGTTCTAAAAAGCGACCGATAATGCTGATGACGCGAATATTTTCACTGATATCTTTAAGCCCTGGGCGCAAACAGCAAACGCCTCTGATGATTAAGTCGATTTGCACTCCGGCGCGAGAAGCTTCATATAAAGTGGTGATAATTTCTGGATCGACCAAGGCATTGGTTTTGGCAACAATGCGCCCAGAAAATCCATTTTGAACATTTTCGATTTCGCGGTGAATTAATGCCAAAAAACGATCGCGCATATTCACAGGTGCAACTAGCAACTCTCGATAAGACTTTTGCAGGGAGTATCCTGTCAAGAAATTAAATAAATCTGTGATGTCAGCACCTAATTCTTCACGGCAACTAAACAATCCCAAATCTGTATACAGCCGTGCCGTTTTGGGGTTATAGTTACCAGTGCCAATATGCACATAGCGACGGATGCGGTCTTTTTCTCGCCGTACCACCATGAGGGTTTTACTGTGGGTTTTCAGTCCTACTAAACCATAGACAACATGGACTCCAACTCTTTCTAGTCGTTTTGCCCAGTAAATATTATTCTCTTCATCAAACCGCGCCTTTAATTCCACCAGTACGGATACTTGCTTGCCATTTTCGGCGGCGGCAATTAAAGCGTTGACGATGGGCGAGTCGCCAGAAGTCCGGTAAAGAGTCATTTTGATAGCTAACACATTCGGATCGTAGGCAGCATGGGTAATAAAGCGCACCACTGTAGCCGAAAAGGATTGATAGGGATGGTGTACTAGCAAATCCTTTTCCCGAATCACAGCAAAAAAGTCTTTTCCTTCGTCCGTCTCCGGTGCATCTGGGTCTAAACTCGGTTCCCTCAACCTTTGCAGGCGTAATGGTACGACAGATTGGCGTGGTGGATCTTTGAGTTCTGGCAATGGCAGAGACATAAAATACATTAAATCTCGCAAGCCCAAAAGACCGTCTACCTCGTAAATATCAGTGTCTGTTAATTCCAAATCTTGTAATAATCGCGATCGCACTGATTCAGGAGTCTGGGATTGAATTTCTAGCCGGACTGGACTCCCACCCATGCGCCGTTTTCGCAGTTCTTGTTCTATAGCTAATAACAAATCATCTGCTTCATCTTCTTCTAGTACCAAATCAGCGTCACGGGTAATGCGGAACGGGTGATATTCTTGAATCTTCATCCCTGGAAATAGAGATTCCAAATTATGAGCGATCGCCTGATCTAAAGGTACTCCGGTCCAATGGATCGGTTTCCCATCTTCTTGAGTTGCCAACTCCGGCGGAATTGGTAAAAACCGTGGCAGAACGCTAGGGACTTTAACTCTGGCAAATAATTCCTCTTCGGTATCTGGGTTCTTGACGACGACTGCCAGATTTAGACTGAGGTTGGAAATAAAAGGAAAGGGATGACTAGGGTCAACAGCTAAGGGAGTCAGAACTGGAAAGATTTGCTCATCAAAATAGCTGTTGAGATTAGTCCGTTGTTTCTGATTTAAATCTATATAATTCAGTATATGGATGCCGTTATTTGCTAATAAGGGTCGAAGTACTTGCTCAAAATGTTGATGCTGTTTCTTCACCTGAGGACTAAGGCTCGACTGAATATCGTCTAGTTGTTGTTGTGGAGTCCGCCCATCGGGAGTTAACAGGCTAACTTTCGCCTCTACTTGTTGCTTTAAACCAGCAACGCGCACCATAAAAAACTCATCTAAATTAGAACAGAAGATTGCTAAAAACTTGAGGCGTTCCAGAAGAGGCGTGCGATCGTCACAAGCTTCATGCAGCACCCTGGCATTAAATTCTAACCAGCTTAACTCTCGACTAAGATAATATTGTGGATCGCTGAGATTGATGGGAGTAGCGCTTTTCTTGGGTTTCGCCATAATCACCTAAGGGCAGCCAGATGTAGCCCATTTAACTGGGGGACAATAAACATAGTAAGTTAAATGGGGACCGAGCGTAACTCTGAGGCGATCGCTAATACCATCAACTCGTCTTAGATTTGAAGTCTTTGTCATTGCCCACATTAACCTCATCCTGTCTTTACGGATATCCCTCTCCTTAGCAATAAATACTTAGTATGGGGATATTCAGTCAAAAAAGTGGGTGAAAAAATATGTTTCAGGCTACGCGCCGCCGTCTGGCAATTTGGTATACTGCCGTCACTGCTGTATTACTACTACTGTTTGCTTGTGGCGTTTATTTATACGTCCGTAGTACTTTGATTGAGAGGATTGACGATACCCTCAATCATGTAGTGGAAATAGTCGAGCGATCTTTGGTGATTGAGCCAATCAACAACCATGCTGATCGATTCCGTATTAATGTAGAAGCTAGTTTTCGTGATAATGCCGACACTGTAGAAGATGACCACATTGACTTAGAGTGGTTTAGTGCGACTGGTAAGTTACTTTGGTCAACTTTATCCGAACCTTTAAATATTCCCATTCATGGCGATCGCACTGGTGAGACTGTGCGCGTAATCAAAGCAGAGAAAGAAAAAGACAAAGATGATAAACTTCTCGCTCCTCACTCCTCACTCCTCACTCAGCACGGACTAAACGCCCCGCTAACAGCACTCTTATTGCGACAAGTCACTCAACGGGTGGAAGTAGGACGGCAAGTATTAGGATATCTGCGTGTTAGCCATCCCTGGTTTGAAGTCACCAAACCCAGTCGCCAGTTAATTTTTGATTTGGCGCTAGGTATTGGGTTAATGGTGCTTTCTGTGGGAGCAAGTGGCTGGTTTCTTTCGGGTAAAGCTATGGAACCTGTAAGTGAGTCTTACCAACGCCTCAAACAATTTACTGCTGATGCTTCCCATGAACTTAGAAGTCCCATTACTTTGATTCAAACAAATGTGCAAGTTGCCCTTGCTGACTTGGATTTAGCTGAGGCAGAAGTGAGTAATTCTTTGCAGTATCGGCAACAATTAAAAGTGGTGGAACGGTTAACACAGCGTTTGGGTAAGTTAGTCAATGACTTACTCTTCCTAGCACGGCAGGATAGTGGTATTAGCAAGGATACTTTTTCAGCTTGTCCGATGGACGCTTTGCTGATGGAGGTGGTTGAAGAACAACAATTGTTAGTTCCTGAAAAAAAAATCGCTCTTTCTCTAGATTTAGTTGATCCTCCCGCCTCTGAAACTAGCCCCGAATTACTGGAAAATTGGTTTACCTTTGTGGGCAATTGGGATCAACTGGTGCGGCTGTTTACAAATTTGATTGCTAACGCTTTGCATTACAGTCCAGCAGGTGGAGGGGTAAAAGTGGAATTGGCACGGATAGAGGGAATAAATCGCGTTTCAGGACTACGTTACACCAGTGCCCAATTGCAAATTAAAGTGAGTGATACCGGAGTTGGAATTCCGGCAGAGGCACTACCACGGTTGTTTGACCGCTTTTATCGCGTAGATCCGGCACGTACTCATACAACTGGGAATACAGCTACAGCTAGTGCTAATGGTTCAGGATTGGGATTAGCGATCGCTCAAGCTATTGTTGAACATCACCAGGGTCATATTCAAGTTGAAAGTACCCAAGGCATTGGCACCACGTTTACTGTCACTTTACCAATAACTTTTGAGTCTTAATTTAGTGATTGAGGTTTCCAGTCTTAAGAATGAAATATATTTATTTTTTGAGATTATTTTCGCATCCTTAGCTAGATATCAAAAATCAAGTGGGTTGTTAGATTCTAAGTATACTCAACCATTAGATAATCCCTAATTTACTGCGTTAAAAAACATTTAAGAGAGAAAATTCAAGTTTTTCTAGGAGTTAATTATGAATTCTCAAAAATTTCGCAAGTTTGCTGAGTTATTTGGTGTTATTTTTGGCGGATTATTGATTAGTCTGCCAGCAATTCCTCCAGCAATTCCTCAAGAAATAGCACAAGAATCTACTTCCAAGGTTAACCCAAGTCCCAGTATTTTTAACGAACCACCTTATAACCGCTCCCGGACTGCTGTACCACCAGATCCCGGTGTCAGACCACCACGCCCAGTTCCTCCATCTGAAGGGCAACTGTCTCCCGTACCACCAGAGCCCGGTGTCAGACCACAACAAACCCCGATCGCCTCAATCACACTGAATGATGGTAAAGTTAATATCAAGTTGATAAATGATACTGCGGCTAATATAACTTACCAAGTGATTGGCGACACGGCACAGCGATCGCTACAAGGTAAATCAGATTTAATATTGCAAGGTCTAACCGCACCAGTAACGGTAACATTTCAACGAGAAGATGGCGGACAGTTGATAGTGACTCCACAACCCTCTTCAGAACCAGGAAGCTTAGAACTTTCATTTAAAGAAGCCACCGATGCAGCACAGGCTAGAAGCGCTCTGAGAATTGAACCAGACGGTTCAGTGTTCTTGAATTAATCAACTTAGGAATGTGGATTAGACATCTCCGATAATGAATTGCTTTCTGGGTTTGGGTTTGAGGAGGTCAGCACGGGTAAAACGGGAGGTTCTCGGTGGCGTTTTCTCAAAGTTGGTGACGGATGCACTGGAACGTTATCTGAAGGGGGAATCGTTGGAAAATGCTTGAGGAATTGGGAATATGAAAAAGAGTGAAATATCAACACTTCAAAAATAGGGGCGTAAAGCTTTGCGCCCCTATGGTGTGTTCTTCCGCCGAAGCATTTTGGTTAGCCGATCCAGCAGTAGCACTTCCTGCTTGCTATCTTCCAATCTTTGCGATAATATAATTGCCCTTTCGTAAAAATTGCGAGCCGTGAGATAATTACCTTGCTGCTCGTATAACTGAGCATAGGATTCAAAAGATTTTAATTCTTCTCGTAAATTTTGTAATTCTTTAGCGAGTTTTAAACGCTGCTCCAGTAAGTCAAAGGCACGTTCGTAGCGTCCTACAGCACTATGAGCGATAACTAAACCGTCAATTGCCCGTAATTCGTTAGTGCGATCGCGGTTATTTTTAGCTGTCTGCATTGCTACACCATAAGTGCCAATGGTATCTCGATAATTTCTAGATCCTAAATAAGCATCACCTAAATTATTTAGGGTATTTGCTTCACCGATGGCATCGCCAGTTTGACGGCGGAAAATTAAAGCATTCTCATACAATTTAATTGCTCTGTTATAATCCCCCAACCTGGCAGCTACCAAACCCAAATTACTCAAAGACAATCCTTCACCTTCAATATTTTTGACATTGTGAGCAATTGCGAGTGCATCTTCAACTGTTTTACCAGCAGCAGCAGGTTCTCCTTGTTGCAGCAGAAATGTACCGATATTATTCAGCCCAAAAATCTGAGCTTGGAAGTCTTTAGTGTCACGAGCGATCGCTAATCCTCGTCGTAAAGCATCTTCTGTCTGTTTTAAACTACCTAGCTGGGCATAAGCTTTTGCAAGCAAATTATAAGTCAGACCTTGGGCTTTAAGATCACCAATTGAGTGATATATTTCTAGTGCCCGTAAACAAGATGTAATCGTTTTATCGGCATCTCCTAAAGTGTATTGTTGCTCACCGATATCCAGCAAGCTGTCTGCTTCATTTCTTGATTGTCGCCCAACGGAACTATTTATTGGGCGGTGGAGTTGTTGCGTAATATCACCTGCACCCGCAGCTATCGGACTTAGCAAAAAAGTAAACAGTAAAAAGCAGTGTAAAAATACCTGGCGATGAGAAATCGCCCACCAGCTGCGACAACTTTGGTCAGATGGGCAACGCACTAGCGTCGCTACACAAACTAAGCATACCTTTTGGATTGGGAATACAAGCCGTTGTTTCATAAAACTTACCCGTAAAGTTGCGGGTTTAAGTAGAAGGTCTAAGAAGAAGTTTTAATTTTTAGTTTGATGACTAACTGTCTATGGGTTTATACTTAAGTGAAGATTGGGATAAATCTTCTCCAAAGTAAATAGCACGAATATCTGTGGGTAATTTGTCCTCTAGCATACGATAGCCTTCCTGGAGAAAATTGGCTACTTCGCTTGGAGCGATCGCTTCTCCTTCAGCTTGTAAATAGGCAGCGATTCTAGTTTCGCTCCAGTGGAAAGTCTGAGCCATTAACACAATCAATCGCAAAACTGGTGGTAGTTGGTCTAATGCCTGTTCTACATAGCACCATAGCGGCGGCGAAGTCCCTTGAAGAGAATAATGAATTGCTTCTGTGGGTGGTAATTGAATCTCGTTAATACAGAAAGCTGTCATATTAATTAACCAATTTTGCATGGTTAAAGGTGCCTCGCCTGGTTGAAGAGGAGTTAAATTTAGTCCTCCGAGTTCGTAGTAAATATGCCGCCAGGTAAGAGCAAACAGATAATCTGCCTGCACAGGCGATCGCGCCGAATGCCGAATTAAGGTGTACACTATGGGGCTATAGCGGCAAAAAATCACCGTAAAGTACTTTCCGGCTTCTGGATAGCGCTGAAACAGAGTTAGTAGTTCATGGTCACTGTGATGAAAGAGCGACTTCACCAGGGGGTGATTAGCTTCAGGAAAATGAGGAATTTGCACAAGTCTTGCGATTGATAATTGTTAAAATAGTTTTGGGAATTGAACTCCCGTAGTTAATCGCATAATATCTTGGTGTTGCCCAGTTTGTAGCTTAGACTCAGACTACTTAAGTATTGATAAACTAAAAACAAGGACTTAATTTTAGTCTTAATCGACAATCATAAAATCGACTCCCCTATAGAATCCTTATTTGTTCATGGTTATAGCAGCTAGTGTGATATCGTTCCTACTCAGTCCCCTAACTTTCGGTTCCTTTTTGCCTTCTCTACCCTTGGATAGCCTATTGTCTACCCAAGGAATTATGGTGATGCTGTTGGCAGCTTACGCTGGTGCCATGTGGATGTTCCTCACCAGTGCCCCAAAAGTACACACTGTAATGGTGTCAGATTTAGAGATTGCGCGACAATTATATGAAGGGCTGCTAGATTTGCCAGCAGCTGAGGTGCCCTTGCACTACTACTACAATTACGAACAAACTATAGGCGCAACTGGGATTGATCCTCTGTATATGTCTACAAGTCCCAGCTTGTCTAGTAAAATGATGAATAACGCCAACGATGGGCTGTGGTATCAATTGAAGAAAAATACCCAGTTACACATAATTACTGGCGCGAGTTTGGGTAGCAAAAATCAGCAACGCCACGTTTGTTTTGACCGCGACTGCCTAGAAATGATTTTAATGCGAGTTGAAACACGCGGCTTGAAATTCAAGATTCGTAACCAGAAACCCCTGAATTTTTTGGTCAAGGACTATGAAGCGCGGATTATTGAACTAGCTGAAGTAGCGAATTAGTTGTTAGTTTTAGATTATTTTAGGTTGTGTGGTGCGATTGTGCCACACAATATTTTTATTATATAGTAGATGAGGCAATGCCTACGGCGGCAGGCTACGCTCTACCATTGATTGTTTAAAGTCATTATGGGATTTTGCTAAATAAAAGCTTATGACCGTCGAAAAGATGTACATATCTCATCTGTATCAAACAGATTTCTATGCTTGGACTCAAGAGCAGGTTAGCTTGCTCAAAATTCAAGAGTGGGAGCAATTAGATACCGTTAACCTGATTGAAGAAATTGAAACTTTGGGCAGAAGAGAACGTCAAGAATTGCGAAATCGGCTAGGAGTATTATTAGGACACTTACTAAAATGGCAGTCTCAACCAGAAAAACGTAGCAATAGCTGGTTGGGTACAATTCGAGAACAACGTGTTCAAATTAAGCTGCTTCTACAAGATAGTCCTAGTTTGAAACCTTATTTAGATGAAGTTTTCTTGACTATTTATGAACTAGGTTTAGCTTTAGCGATTCGAGAAACTGAGTTAGGTGAGCAGGTTTTTCCAGAAATATGCCCTTACACTTTAGGCGAAACTCTAAATCCCGAATTTTTACCAAATCCGAATCAGCTTGATGAGCAGAGCGAGTAATTACCCCAATACTATTTTCTCACCGTAAACCGTGGCAAATAAAAGCAGCCCAGTAACGAGGATGTGAAAAGGGAAATTGCTCTATGGAATTTTCTAGCACTTCAATCTGATTTTTAAGCTTCTGGTACTTTAGATATTTACGAGTCCATTTTAACCGTTCTGCTGAATGTCTCTGGTATTGGGATCTTTTACTCTGCGCTTCTTCAAATTCAGTTTTTGCATGATTGTATAGTTTTTTAATATCCTCTCTCTTTAATAATTCTTCTTTCTTAAGTTCGCGTAGCTTAATTTGGGCTTGCTGTAATGCTTCAGGACGGTTTCTACCTTCTTGTCGCTGCTGGTAGTAAAAAATGGAAAGTAATGCTGTGGCTAAATCATTGACTGACCACAGAGTACTAATTACACTTCTAGCACCAGCACACAAAAAGCCTAGCCCACTCTTGTGGAAAAGCTTCTAGTGTATAAACTCTTAAAGCATTTTCAAACGCTTTAATTGCTTTCTCTCGATTCTTTACCTAATCATCACCACGAATTCGATCACAATAAGCATTTCCTAAAATATCCTGTATCTCGGCCCATTGTTGAGGATAATTAACAAGTATTAGTTCTACCTCATATTTGGCTATAGCAATTTCAATATTTAGGGCTTGCTGAACAAAAGTGAAACATAGTCTAGGTAAGGGTTTTGAGCATTTTTTCACCAAGCAAGTGCAAGACTATAGCATCCAGAGGTTCAAAAACCTTGCACTTTCGTCGGCGAGCGCCGGGCAAATTGGGA
>NZ_JBGTFY010000192.1:0-16624 GCF_041747015.1 Nostoc sp. | reverse complement strand
TTATCAATCGTTAATATCTCTTACCAACCACTCTTGAAGAGGGTGTGTGCCATCATTGCTGCCAAGGTGAAGGAATCGCTGTTGTTGAAAGCACTTCCCCCGTTGTTAATCTGATCGCAGTCTGCTCACAATTAGGACATTCGACTTTCACCTGGATCAGTGAAGGACGGTCTTTGTATTCTCCCATCACAGGCTCTCCAGTATATTCGCTAATTATTCCTTGTTGGCAGTGGTAGCACTCGAATATGACACGCCCCACTGAGGAGTTACAATCCAAAAACTGGATATGTTGACAGCGTTCTGGCGCTAACTCTTCTTCTTCTTCGCTCTTTGTCAATTTGCCCTGCTGCTTGGACTGTTGCGGTGATTTGGATTTTCTCTTGTCAGGAGAGGTACGTTCTGCTTTACGTTTCTCTAAATGTTGTGGTTTTTCAGCAGCGTTCGGCTTTGACCTTAAAGAAGGTATCACCTCTGCTTGGGCTGGCTGCTCAACTGATGACAGATCATCACTGGGAGTAATGTCAGGCTCAGAGGTTGGCTGCTGTTTCTCTACTGGTTTATAAGCTACAAGGTCAAGCTTTGGAGTTTGGTCTTTGGGTTTTGCCTGTGGTAATTGTGGCTTGGATGGACGTTGAGTAGATTTCATGGACACCTTAATTTCAGTGGACTTGCCGAACTATTAATTTCCAATTTTCTGTTAATCTGCTAACAATGATTCTAGTTGTTGTAAAAGACTTGCAATCTTCTTAGCTTTTTTGGAGTCTGACCACTGTGAAGACTTTAACATCCTCTGAGATATGTCTTGAAATTCTCTTTTCAAAGAAGGAGGCTCTTGATGTTTCGTTTCTTTGATCCGAGCGCGAATTTCTGCTAAAGATAATTTCTCAGTGATCGCTTCTATCAACAAATTAGCTCTCTTAGCTTCGTCTTTCAGTGCGGCAATCGCTCTAGCTTTAGTGTATTCTATTTGCCCAGAACGTAGTACATCTAAAACGTCAATTGGCATATTCAGTAGAGGTAGCCGACTGACGCGAAAGCTTTCTGGTGATAGCTTGCCTACCGTCACAAAGACATTCTCTACAATCTCCCACTGCTTGCGGAAAACGTTTTCCGTGTTTTCATCTGACCACTCAACTTTCTTTTTATCTAAATGTGCTTTTCTGTTCAACAAAGCAATTACTTCTTTAACAGTACAATCCATTTGCCAGGAAAGTAAATTTAGTACTCCTTCTGTTTCCTCTACTGGATTTAAATCTTCTCGTTGTAAATTTTCCAGTAAGGATAGCTTTAGAGCCGAAGCTTCATCAACGTTTAAGATCAGAGCAGGAACTTCCATCAAGCCTGCATCCCGTGCCGCACGATAGCGACGCTCACCCGCAATTAATAAATACTTCCCGTTCTGCTCAGGACGCAACCACAATGGTGATTGCACTCCCACTTCTTTAATAGAAGCAGTTAACGTAGCAAGTTTATCTATATCGAAATAACGGCGTACTTGTTCAGGATTGCAAACAATTTTATCAATTGGTACAGCGAGTTTAGCAGTATTATCGTGAATGTTCTCACTTATTGCTAGTGCTTGTAATTGAGCATTTAGTGATTCTAGCTCAGCAATACGCTGTTGCGATTGAAGTAATTGTTCTTCAACTTCTGCTACTTGTGCATTAGCAGAGAAATAGTCATAACTCTTATTTTGTCCTTTTGTTGTCACCCTTGTCCTCCTGCAATATAGCTGACAATTCTTGGCAGATAGGATGAAGATCCTTAATAGCTTTATGTGTTGAGCGATGCAAATGCAAAGGAATGCCTTTTCCAGAAGCATTACTGAATTCGCAAGAGTAGCGGACGTGCGGATAACATTTTATCTTCAAAGGAGAAAGCATTTCTGGTAACTGACCGAGCAAATCCCTTTGCGCTGCTTCACCACTGTCATACTTAGTAGGTACAAATCCCAGTATTTGGGGCTGGGGATTTAAGCGCAACTTTTTACAAGCCCCCCGATACCAAGACAGCAAAACATTCGCTCCTGTTAATGATTTGGGACTAAGTTCAACAAGAATTAACATGTGCGTAGCTACTGCCAGCGCGACATCATTGAGATTGCCTAATGTAGCAGGACAGTCCAGAATCACCAGTTGGTGGGGCAAAGGAAAATCTTCAAACCTGTCCGCTAAAACGTACTCCCGGCGATTACGAACTGCCAAATCTGACCCAACTTGAATCATCACTGGCCCACCCAAGCATATTTGTATTTTACCCTTCGGCTTTCCCCATTCTGGCATCAGTAAAGGCCAGTTACCATCAAAATCTTCGCTGAATACTGCGGCGATTGTTTGCTCTAATGGTGGGTCTTTGTCTAATCCACAAAACTGACTCATGGAAACGTTCGTATCAAGGTCGAGTAGCGCAACGTCAAAGCCGCGCTTTGCCATTTCATAGCCAATATGAACGGCTAGTGTAGTTTTGGAAACTCCTCCGGCATTGGCTCCAATCCAGAGAACAATTTGCTTCATCTATTTGCAATTTCGTATGCTTGCGTTTTGTTATACTCTATCCTTAAACCAAAATCAAGTTCAACCCTCGTTATTTAGTCTCAAAAAGCAACTTGGAACTATACGGAAAACATTTTCCGTCCCCAATAATTTTCATGCCAGTAATCCGTTAAGTTATATGCTCCAGTGGTAAGACTACACTTTCAATTCATTTAGCTTACGACAGAGCGACCTCGCAAAACGCAAGTACAATATAGCCTTACTAGACCTCGACACACTAGGGAGGAAACCACGCACAAAGTAATAGTAAAAAACTTATCTGTTCTTGTTACTCGAAAATTAGTAGCTGAAATAACTGCATCTCAGTCCGAGTTAGCATTAAACATCGGTCGCTACCCTCTGATAAATATTTTTGATACTTGAGCGATCGTTTTTTTTCAACTAATCGGGTAAAATCACATTATTTGATGCATAAAACAAAAGCGGGGTACGGCTCAAAGACGTTCCTCACCTATTTTAATAGGAGGTGTCCTTATCAAAAGGCAAGCTATCAGCATCCTCGAAGTTCCGCAGGTCTATTTCCTGCTGCTTGCGGCGTTCCACGTAGGTTCTGCTGGCATAAATTCTGCTATTCATCTCTTGTTGACCAAAGTTGATGCCCATTTCAGCTTTTTTTGCAGAGACTTTATTGTAATTCTCGACATCAATTTTCTTACGGCGCTCCATTTCTGAGAGCCATCCCTCGCTGATGCCCATCTTCTGAGCTGATGCGATGTATTCGTGTTTGAGGGAACCATCGAGGTTAAATTGTTCCTTCTCTGTTGGAGTGAAGAAATCGTAAGCAGTGTACAGAGTCCACGGCTCTGGGTCAGTTTCATCTAGCTGTTTGCAATGTTCATATTTATTTTTCAATCTGAGGGCATAGTCATCAATTGCTTCACTACTCATACCTGTAGATAGCATCTCCTCTCTAGCTTCATTTTTTAATGTGCCATCTGCATTAAATTCCTCTTTGTGCATATTCACCCAACGTTTTATTCTCGACATATAAAACCTCCTAAAAATTACAAATTATTGAAAATATATGACACTAGAATTTAAACACTTTGACACTAGATTAAACCAGTGGATTCATATAGATGGAGATCAGACTAATCCTCAATCAATTTTAACTGAAAAACTAGATAATACATTACTTGAATCGTACCTTCCAGGTAAAGAGTTTTCATTTGGACATCTTGATGAATATAGTAAACCAGAGGATTTACAAAATCATCCAGAAGGTCATGTTCTTCTGTTATCTTCCAAGTCTCGATTACTTTATGGTTCACCAGAATGTTTATCAGTAATTGACAAGCTTTGCCCAGACAGAAAAGACCGAGGTGCTTATGGTTCAATTTTTCTAGGTTCTTGTAGGGATGCGATTAATGAACAGCTAAATATTTTAATAGTAGATGATGCCACAGGAGATAACGGGGGAATATTAAAAAATAATGTAGCATATAAATTGGTTGGCGATTGTTATGGACAAGTCTCAACTGAGCTATACGATAAATTAACCAAAAGCGAGGAACAAGAGGCTAAAAGTTATCGCGTAATTCAACATCGTTTTGGCTGGAAAGAAACTGATGGAGAGGACACTAAATACCGCTTTGGTAAAGGGACACTACGACCTTATAAATTAGATGAAATAAAATATGCTTCCCCCGACAATAGACCCACAATTGACCTAATTATCCCGATATCCAGTTTCAAAGGCACGGACAAAGATAACCCCTCTGGGCCAATTAAACCTCAAATAAAGCCAGGACTATACCAACAAACTGTTTGGTTAGGTGAAAAGGCGCAATCTCAGAAAGGACAAACAGCCATATCACAATTGCTGGCATCCTTCCCTCAAGGTATTAAGGATTTTGCAGAAGAATTAGAGGCACAAGCTCAAAAACTGGCAGAAGTTCAAGATGACCCAAGGATTGTTGCACAATTATATTGCCAGAATTACGAAAAGCGTAAAATCTTAATTGATAAGCAGAAAGTATCTGTAGAAGAAGAGATTACTCAGCGAATAAATAATCGGTCACTTGGAAAGCAGTTAGAGTCATCTGGTTTGAACAGTTCTAATGATGAAGAAAATGAGTCATCCCAGAAAGATGACTTGTTCATGTACAAACTCATCAAGGCTGATTTACTTGTCCATCAGCAACTTTTAGAAACTGAGAAAGTAAAGCAAGAACTAAGTCGCTTTGTACAAAGTGAATGGCGCGATATTGCGATTGGTAAAATACTCACCTTCGACCGAGGTATGATTATTCCATCCAAGGAACTCAAAAATGGTGAGATTTGTGTACCTTGGATTGATGAAGGAGAAAAAGTCTTAAACTTTCGCTCTCCCTTTCTAAATTCTAATGGTTTATGCGTTTCTATCAATAAATACGTTAAAGATTATCAAGCTCCAGATGGTACAGATTTGCAAGGCATCATTGTAGTCAACGATGAAGACCACAAACGTATTTTAGCAAGACTTGAACCAAACGAAGTCGCCCCAGCAGAAACCGAATCACAACGCCAAGCACGAGATTTTGACGGTGACTGTATCGGCGTGGCATTAGCTAGTAAATATCCAAACTTTACAGCAGAAGCCGAATACAGAAACCAAAAGGAATTCGCTTATGCCCCCACAGTCAAGCTGAAAAAACAATCTTTTTATCGAGAAGACGGAACCCAACCCCCCTTTGAAGAAATCGCTATTCACATGAGCGATAGTATTAGTGTGGGAGTGATTAACAATCAGGTGACAGCATTAGAAGCATTAGAGTCAGAAATTGAGATTATTAAAACTTACGGCACCCTAGAACAAAAATCAGAATATTTAGACCAAGTATCTAGTCACTATCAAAGTTTATTTGAGCAAGAACATTACGAGAAACCCAAACAAATTAGGGCAGAATATAAACCCTATATGCACGAGTTTGTAGCTTTAGCTGATGCTCCGAGAAGTCCTGAAATCATCCAACAGGCAATGGATGTTAATCGACAAATGTACCGTCAGATGATTGAGGAAGGATGTTTTCAGAACCAAATAGCAGTCGATTTATTTAAAAGTGCCAAAACTCCTGAGATGAACTTAATTAAGGAGAATCAGCGTTATTTATATAGAGACGTTAACTATATTAAAGACAAGAAATCCCGTTCATCCTATTTAAATACTGGGATAACTCCCAAAGGTTATTCACCAGTCGAATTATTAATCAGTCAAACTAATAAATATTTCCAACAATCGCAACTAGAATCTCGCCCCATCGTTCAGTTCCAGGATTTATTCAAGGGAGTAGAGTTTACACCCCAACAAAGATTTAGTGCGATCGCCGCTAAACACGAGTTTGATAAAAAGTTCAATGCAGCAGTGGCAATGGAGCGAAAGCGGGAAACAGAACTTGGCCCATCGGTTGTCATTAAAACACCGCAGGGGATGCAAATCGAAATCACAAACCTGACTCGTTACCGGCATCCTCTGATTTGGAAAGCCCAAACAATTAACCTGAAGCTAGAAGCAATTGACCAAAAATACCAAACCAAAGAACGCCCACAGCCCAAGCTAACATGGTTGGCGGTGAAACATACACGGCTAACGCGACCATTCAATTACCAGGAATTCAACCATTTGAAATTACCATTCGGGAACTGAGCAAGTTCTCATACACTGGACAGACCTTTAATTCCCAACCCGTGACCTTGGAGATTGGCACTGTTCCAGTTCCTGAACAAACCGTAAAAATCAAAATTTCGGGCAAAACTTTGGGGGAGTTAGACAGCGATTCTATCCAACAGTTGAAGAGTTTTAACTACTTGAAAAACGACAATCCCCTCAACCTCAAACTGAGGTCTATATCTGAAAATGGTACGCAAGCATTTGTCTTAGGTGAATCTCCCAATGGAAACCTGCTTAAAATTAATAAAATTAACTTCTATGATTTTTCCACTCAGGTATTTGATGATAAAGATTACCGTCAAGTTACCATAGAAATGCCGCCCACGAAAACCAGAGATGCAGTATTCCTCAATGGTGAGCCGTTGGGAGTATTACACTTTAAGAAGGATAAAGAAGCTCTCAGAGAGTTGGGGATTCTCAATGTTGGAAAACTGACCAAAGTTCAAGCTACTCTCCAAAGTAATTTCTCCACAACTCATGTCAAAATTGACCCCAGCACTGTGGAATATCCCGCAGTTTGGACGAAAGAAAGTCAGGCTTTTGGGACACAGCAATCTGTGAACCAAGGGCAGCAGGTGATGATAGAGAAAGCTGCACCCATACTGCAAAAAATCAAAGAGCGTCCCACTATTTTATTTGCTAGTGCTGAAGATAAAATGCTGGGAATAACTCAACTGGCAGTAGATAATCACAAAGTTCAGGCTGTAACCAAATGGTTAACTGCTCAAAATGTTGTGTACTCTCAAGTTCCACCCGAAGATGTCGTACCAGAAGCCAAAAAAGGATTAGCCGTATTCAACTTAGTCAGTAGTTCCATTCCATCCATTACTTTGGAGAGCATGACCAAGAAATTTGGGGCTGTCATTGAATCAACCACTGAATATCAGCAATTCGTCAACTCCCTCCCCACACGACCGCAATTTCTCAAACCGCCTGAACTACCAACACTACCCCTAGATGAAAAAGTTCTTGAGCCGCGAACAGAGCCAAAAACTCTTATTAAACCCTCCAATTCTATAAACGACAGGGTAGTAAAAACCGAATTCAATAGTGTAGAAAACCGCCCAGTTGTAACCAGCGAACACCTGCAAAATTGGTACAATGTCGCAGATAAACTAGGTAAGTCCGAACAGTACAAACAACGGATTTCGGAAATAGCTGCTGATTTTCAGTCGGGGCAGCAATTATCGCAGAAGGCTCTGGCAGCAATGAACCAGGATACAGAAGAACACCATCGTTTGGGAAGACTGACCCAAATTGCTCAAAAAATTAGTCCTGTCTTGGGAGAATCCACAGAAGATGGTTCTATTCAGGTTAAAGGTAAAATTTATGATATCTTTTTAAACTCTGACCGAAAAGATTTAATTATCTCTCAAAAGAATGGAGATGTAGTTCTAGGTGTACAATCAGGTAAAGTACAAACCAATAAAGTCTCACCACAAGTTATACAAACTTTTGAACAGGCTAATAGAAAAATTGACCAAGCTCTCTTGAAAGCTAAAGAAGAAGGGATGCAATTGTAGGACATGAGAGTAGAACAAACTGATAAACGCACTCTCGATTTTCCCGCAAGCTAACCGACCCACGTAGTCCAACTTCAACCCAATCGACCTCAGCAACTTTTGGGCTTTTCGCTACTGGGGTAAGTCGCTCAGAAATCTTTACAAACAAAATAGTTACTGTCGCGGATCTTCATCAGGTGGATGCCAACCACCTTTGATCCAAAGGCGACCCGCTTTAACGATAGATCCTTCATTGTGACGTTCATCATTAAGGTCTAAACGATTACTTGTAGCTCGTCCTACAGAAGTAATGCCAATAATTTTTAGTCCGTCTGCTGACCAAAAAAAGTGTTCATACCATTTTTGCTGGCGTGGATTAAATAGAGGTAGCATCTGGGCTGTATCTGGATCAATTCCACCTGTGTTGTTATAGCGATATCCATTACAACGCTGACAAGCCAAAGCTAGGTTATCGGGGTGATCCGAACCGCCAAGAGACTACGGCATGATATGGTCAATAGAAAATAGAGCGGCACTTGCTTGTTCTGAAGAATGACAGTATTCACACAGAAATTTAGCTCTTTGTCTGACTAATTTTTTGGTTTACTGGTTATAGGCATACATTCTGAGCATATCGCTTACACGTTGCGACTGGTGGCAGAGGAGCGAAATACATCCCAAGCTGTGAGCGATCGCCTTGATTTAGTTTGGACTGGCCCAGAAATTGCTGGTTCCCAAAGCCGCGATACTGCCATTGTTGTGCGTGAGTTGTTTAGTACTGCCAAAACAAGTGTTTTGATTTCCAGCTTTGCTATTGATAAGGGACATAAAGCACGAGAGTTATTTGGAGTTTTAGCCCAGGCAATGGATACTAACCCAAAATTAAATGTGCGTATGTTTCTTAATGTTAACCGACCGCATAACAGCGAAGTGCCTACATCTGATTTTTTACGAGAATTTGCTACTACTTTTCGCCAAGATATTTGGCCAGGACAGAGACTGCCTGAAGTATTTCACGATCCGCGATCGCTGACGGTGGGTGTGGAATCAAAAGCTTGTTTACACGCCAAATGTGTTGTTGTAGATAAGGAACGTGTACTTGTGACTTCCGCTAATTTCACAGAAGCGGCTCATGAACGCAATATCGAAGCTGGTGTATTACTCAATGACCCAGTAACGGCTCTTGCTTTGCAAATGCAATTTGAAAACTTGGTTACAAGAAATATCCTATGTCGAATTCCTGGAGTCTGACTATTTTATGTCTACATTTGATTCTACAAAAACAAGTTTAAAAGATTTACTAGATGACATCAAGACTTCTTCTGGAAAGTTGCTATACGAGATTTGGATGAAACCGATTGGGAGGAGCGCAAACTCGATATTCATCACATTTTCCCCAAGAGTTGGTGCGACAAGCAGGGTATTCCCGCATCTCGCTATAACTCTATCCTTAACAGTTTTAAGGATGGCGAGTGCCTACAGGAGACAGTTAAGCGATCGCGCTTGGCTTAACCAAAGTATTATTCTCCCGAACTTAACTCAGGTTGGTTCAAAATTGCCTCTAGCAATGCAGTCGGTAAGCTGCTAGTTACCATGTATTTCCACTGAATGCTTAATTACAGAAAAACTTTTAGCTTGTGTTCTATTCACAATTATTGCCTTTAAATTACTTAAGCTTCATAACTTAAACTGAATTTAGACTCTTCACCACGGCTTTACACTTAGTAGTGTTTCCTTTACAGATTCTTGAGGCTAATATCATTACTTTTACCATTGTGATAACAGTTTGAATGATTGATATTAGAGAAGTAATTTCAATTTTAGTTGATTAAATCAGTGAATAAGAAATGGGCGACTAAAAGACTCACAATTAATCTGGCATCAGGGGAAGCAGAAAGATTAGAAAAATACTGCTCAATAACAGGACGACCAGCAACCGATGTGATTCGAGAGTTGATTCGCTCTTTACCAACCGAAGAAACACCAAATGCAAATTGAATCACTTGATGAGTAATACTCGCTTTATTTGTTAAACTCAAGCACAGAAGACCAAAACAAAAAACTGGTTCAGGTAATGCTGATTGCTGTATTAATAAAATTTTTATCAAAACAGTTAATAAAACAGCTAAACTAACTTCATAGTTCAATTTTCTCTGCCGCCTTCTCAAGCTATAAATCGCTTACCATCTCTTTCAATATCTCACCAAAAAGTTATGTTTAAGGCAATGTAGTTCTTGGTTTTAAATCAAGAAATTGGACTAAATACTAAATCGTAAAATAAGAGTTTACTAGAATATGGATTTTCTCAACCAAGCACGAAATTTAGCAGATACGCTTAAAGATAAAGCTCAAGAGGCGGCCACTAATACAGCAAATGGGATAGAAGAGGTAGTTGATGGAATCAAGAATACTACTGTAGAGATTACCAACTCAAGTATTAATGCGGTTACTAATCTACCTGCAACAGCACAGCAAGGTTTTCAAACAGTACAAAATATCAGTAAAGCATTTGAAACAACTGCTATTGGTGTGACTACTTCAAGCCTGTCCATAGCTGAGGCATTGCAAAACTTGCCGAGGACAGCAGCAGAATTGGCCGCAGAAATGCCCAAGATTGCCAATAGATTGAGGTATCGTGCTGGTTTGAGAACAGAAGATTTGCCTCGCTCTGACGCAGATGTGATGAAGCTTTTTGAGAAAATTCCTGGTACATCAAAGCTAGGAGCTAACGAACGGACTATTCGTGAATTCTTGAGCGATAAACATGGGAGCCATATCATTCCACGCTCTCAAGGTGGCTCAAATGCTGCTGACAACATCCTGTGGGAACTAGGTGTTGATAATCTGCGTCGCGGTGCCGAAGTTATGACCGTTGGGGAGCAGTTTTATATTCGGGTCTATAATGCGGTAGATTCTATTGTCAGCAATTCAGTAACAATTGCTAGGCTGGGGATCACTGCTACAGGAACCGCTATTCTCACCCAAGTTGTAGTGACAGCGATTTCATACTCTTTGGATCTTTATCGGGGGGACATTACTGTTGAAGAGTATAAAAATTTAGTTTTAGAAGCTGCAAAGGCAGCAGGCATTGCTACACCAATTGTTTTTCTGGTGTTAATTGCTGTATTGGCATTATTCCCAGAATTCACAGTTATATTATCTGCACCAGTGGTTGTTGCAGGATTCAACGCCTTATTTGGTATGAGTATTGCCATGCCTCTCGTACAATCGCTACTCCGTCATGCCCAAGCTGGTGGTTTTGGCGCGGAAACTGCTGATGTTTGCAGAAATGCGTTTGGCGGCTCTGCACCTGCTTGAGATTAATTGAGTAGAAATAGCTTTTAACAATGAACACGTAAAAATAGGCAGTTAATTTATTATTAAAGTAAGTATTGTACTTCTATTTGGGCAATATAGGTTTAGAACATTATTTATATCTAAATAAATGAGATTTTTATTCAAGTTACTCGGTTTAACATTACTGCTAGCCGGAGTTTACTTTCTTGGTCAAAATATCTACTTCAGCACCAATGTATATCCCTATTGGTGGCGTGGTATAGCTGCTGATGGTTCTATATTATTTCTGACTTCTGGGATTCTGATGTTATTTGTCCTGCCCCGTCAGGACAAGGCGTTAGGTTGGGTGGGGCTGGGTGTAGGAATAGTTCTCATCTTTTTTAGTAGTCGCGCTGTTCTCACCCCTACAAGTTTATGGCAGTTTTGCCTTTCAATGGCTTGTTTTGTTGGGGGATATCAATTGTTTACTACAGGTCGCTTGAATATTTAGACTTAACCCTGTTTTGTCCTTTTGGGAGAATGTAATAACCGAAACTACGTCCCAGTAGATTATCCCCCACAACTGAATCGAGTAAACCTGTTAACGGGTTTAGGCGATCGCAGTTTTTGAAACCGCAACCGGAACAATACAGCACTTCCGGCTATTATGAAGAACAATTTTGCCCATATCCCTTTTCTATCCTAACTTTTGAGACTGTGTGCGTACCCATAGCAGGCGGAAGCGCTGTATCTTAAGATGAATAATTTTTGAAACTAATTGCCATGATTTATTATCTGTTGATACTTCAACTTGAAAAGTCAACGAATTTTTAAACGCACCATCCCAATCAAGTTTATAGCCAACTCCATTTAGTTGATAAACAGAACCTAAATCAATAATTTGAAAGGTTCCATTGCCATTATTTGTTTCATTTCCCCAACGACCCATCTGCGGATAATTAGTGGTTGTATTATAGTCTACATCATCATTTGCATTAGCCCAGCTAGGATAAGTAATCCCTCCTGCTCTGGCGATTACTTGTTTCCCTGTAGCAAGTTGCTGGGCTACTTTAGGTATCGATGACTGATCCACAATTTATTGCTTGAAGGCTACAGTGTAAGGGGATGCACTTATATTTTAAACACTAAGTAGACAAAATAAAAATAAGTTTCTCGGCTCAAAAACTCTATCTGGCTGTAAAAACTGCGATAGCGGGTAGTAGGTGTGGGAGACGAATATGCATCCATTCCTAAGCTTCGTGCCATTAACAAGGCTCGCTTCATGTGCAATGGATCGCTAACAATAAGAAACTTGGTTAATTGGTGAGCCTTCGCTACTTCCAAAGCATTTCTGAGGTTCTGGTGAGTTGTGCGAGATTGAGTTTCAGTGAGAATATCAGCAGCTTTTACCTGTTGTGCGAGCGCATAATTTTTTCCAACTATAGCTTCAGCTGGTTCATTATTCTCGCCAACTCCGCCAGTAAAAATGATTGTCTTAACAGATCCATTTTTATATAAGTTAATAGCGTGGTTAATTCGCTCTCTGAAAACAGGAGATGGTTCTTCTCCCCAAACTGCCGCTCCTAAAACAATCGCTGCATCTGCCTTGATATTATTACTACTGTTGCCATATAAATAAATACTTGAGGCAGAAGAAGCGATCGCCAGCAACAAGGCAGATATCAAAGTCACTGTCACCAAAATTAACCATTTTTTGGGAATTTTGTAATTGAGCATGGGGCGTTGTGCTATTTTTGATTCTTAGTTTCAATATCTAAGCTAAGTGCGTAAGTCTTATATAAAACTGCTCTGGACTCGGCTCAGAGCAGTTTTATATAGAAGTTAAGTTATATAGGAGACTTTTAATCTTGTCCCCAGTTTATTCATAGCAGATACCGTTATATAATACTATTCACCTCAATTTTCGTACTTTACGCAAAAAACGAATAATCTTGAAGTTGGCATTACAAAATTTAGGAGTCATTGGTCAGCCAACCCAATTCACAATCGGTCTTGAGTGAAGTCTACGTTTTGAGTAGCTCCGGCACGAAGACCTCCTCGCAAGTCAGCCCCTGCTTCGAGAGTCCTTGTTCAAAGTGGTAGCGCAAGAAAGTATCGATCGCTTTACCTATAAAAGTATAGTGTATTGAAATACAATTCTTGGTAGACTAAATTTAATTTGAGTCAAGTTACGCGCAGAATCAGTACCCTTGATTAAAAAGATAGCTAGTTTTGAAAATATGGAACTGGAAGAAATTTTATCGGAATTAGAAAATAATACCGGGAAGTTTCCCCGTTTAGCTTTAGAAAGAGCTATCGAAGAACGGTCAGCAATAACTCCTGTATTATTAACAGCTTTAGAAAATTTCAGTAATAACCCGGAAGAACTATTAGATAAAAATGAATATATCCTACACATTTATGCCTTATATTTACTAGCACAATTTAGAGAACCATTAGCATATCCTCGTTGCCGAGCAAAGACAAGTATTGAGTTAGTAGATGAATGCCAATAAAATACGATAGTAGAAAAAAACAGACATATTATCTTCATCAAGGCACAACGAAAACTGGTAAACCAAAGTATTTTTTTTCCATGAAAAGTGAAGGTAATTTAGTTGAAACTATGCCAGACGGCTATGAAATCTACGAAAATCCTAACGCTCAGGTTTTTCTCCGAAAGGTTCAGATGAAAATTATTAGTGATGAAGAAAAGGCAACCGTAGAATTAGGGATAAAGGAGTTTTCTAATTTATCAGATTACCAAATAGATATAAAGAAGGACATAATTACAGTATATACGGCAGATCAAGACGCTAATCTGTTATCAGACCTGTTAAGTTTTTCTGGGAGAAATGATTTGACCGAAGCAAAAACTAAACTGCGGCTCTCTATTTCTTATTCCCCGATGCTTCGGTTCATATTAATTGATGAGAATCGGCGGATATTTACAACTCAAAGATATTGTTTTTTAGGAAGAGTCGATGACTGGATTGAAATCGGCAACCAAGGTAATCTTCAGGAGCTAGTAGAAAATTATGTGAGGCATTTGGGGCAAGAGTCGTTCTTTGACCTACATTAAGCAGCCCCGTCCAATGCCGTCCTCCCTACACCCTAAAACTGCAACCCCACACCCTATTTTTGACGGAACTGGCTATAAATTATTATCTAGCTAAAGATTTTGTTGTAAAATGAAACTCCTAAACTACCTACTTAGGTGAACGTGTAGGAACCTGATTAGCGTGAGAAACAACCCAAGCCTTGCATGATTTGCCCATTTTCCCCGCCAGATTTCCCGACGATGTACCGTTGTATCGGTATGGTTCAGGGTAAGTACTTACCAAGCAGTGAAGCATTCAATCAAGGTATTTTAGTAACTGATGATGGTAATATTTATTCAGCAACATTAGCAAGTAAATTAGAGAAATCGCTACAAGATAACCGGGATTTAGTTGATAGTGGTAGTAGTATTTGGGTAGTGTGGCCAAGAATGGAAACACAGTCAAAAAAACTGAACTTCCATTTAAGAGGCAGACTTGAGGCGACGTTGGATTTTGCCAAGAACTATTTTTCAATCCGGGGTGTAGTCAGGAGTCAAGAAAACGGTAAATTGTCTGTACAGATTTGGCGCAACTTTAGACCACCACTGGGATATGAGAAAGCGATGCAATGGCAACCATTCACGCTCGAAGTCGAAGGAAGTGTGGCGCAACAATTTTTCGGTGATTTTTGGGAACTAGATGTATGTCTTATTGACTCTAGGTTAGTGTTGGAGGATGGACGATTGATTATCAAATTCCCAAAACCCAGAAAGAATTGTTCTGTGAACGCCGAGAATCATCTAATAGCAGAAGTACCGAAAGAAACGAATGCTCAAACTCCACTCCCAGATAATCAAATTTCGCTGACAGTAGCAGCACAAAACAAAAGCTGACAAAAGTCGCTTATAGTTTTTAATTGGTAGCAATATCTGACTGAATGTAAGAATGATTAGATATACAGTCGTCTTAACCTATTAATTTTCTTCTCACATCAACTATGCCCAAGACCTGGAACCTAAAAGTAGACAACTATTTTCAAGCTAATCCCAATTGCATCATCGCCACCGCCCATATAGATACTTTCCCAACAGACCTACCACTTGAACCCAACATCCGGGAACCAAACCGCAAAAGTGCGACATACAGGCAAATCTTCGACTCTTTAACAGTACAACCCCAAAAATTCTTCTCGCGTCACAGTGGAATAGTCCTGTCAGCCAATAAAGTTAAACCCAACAAAAACAAAACTGAACTTGAACTAGAAATCTTAGAAGCTAGTGAAGGTGGAAGTGATGGGATTATCAACGGCGGTCATACAGTTTTAGCATTTGAGCAAGCGAAAACTTACAAATACGACCTAACAAGCGCCAGAGTCAAAGTCACCATCCACATTGGACTATTGGAAGATGAAGCCAAAGATATAGCCCTGGCTTCAAATACCACAACGCCAGTAGATTCCCGTTCTAAGGTGAACGCCAGAGGAGATTACAAATTCATCAAGCAGTATTTAGCCCAGTTGGAAACAGAAGAAGATAGAAAATTCCGCATTGCCTATTACCAGAATCAAAGCGGCGCTCCCAGAAATGCCCAGTGCAATGTAATCCATTTGCTGAAGTTGATTAACTGCCTGGATAGAAATAGATACAACCCCGACAGGAATAAACGAACCAAACACCCTGCAAATATGAGTATCCCCTCTCAAATCACGGATACCGAAAGAGAAAGATTAACCGCGCTACTGCCTCTACTCTCTCAAGCTTTGTGGATAGAGCAAAGACTGTACGAAATAATCCAAGAACATATCAGCAACCCCAGAAGAAAGGGTGTGAACGATTTAGCATCTATTGATATACGTAAGACGACTTTGTTGCCTGACAGCAAGTACTCATTTGGATTTGGTGCGCCAACGGACTTGGCACTACCGATAATTGCATCCTATCGGGTATTTTTGGATCAAGACTATAAATGGATTATTCCGTTTGAGGAATTAAGAGAAGATTTTTTGCTACACCTGTGGACGAACTATTTCCGCAAATACTTAATATCGGAGAAAACAGCAGGAAATACAGTCGGCACGAAAATCAGCCGGAACCACGAAATTTGGGAAAGTTTGTATATTTCAGCACAAAGTTACCTAAATCAGCACTTGGTGAAAATGGTTAGCTCCGGCTCCGGCAAGAAGCGGGAAAAATTGACGCTGACCTAACAATTCGCTTTTTCGCCCATGACGCTCTCTTGCGAGACGCTAAAAGCGAACGCGGACTCGCTACCGCAATTCGCAATTAAATACAATAAATCACTTTTATGTTTAAGTAGGTAAGCATAATTAAACCTAACTATGTAAACTTATGTAAAGTACCAAAAAGGCTTTGAATATAAGCTTTTAAGCGATTATTTACATTTCTTAGTCTAGTTGTATTTTTTAACGCCCACCTACTTAATCAAATAAATACTCTTGGATGTCTGCCACATCTGCTGCTGTCCATGTTTCACCCTCTAACAAATATTTAGCTGAACGCAGTTGTCCATCAAAGATTGGTAAAAGGCGATTAATTAATGTTTCATATTTTTTTCGATAATAAGCAGGAGCTAGATCACCCATAA
>NZ_JBGTFY010000191.1:0-8797 GCF_041747015.1 Nostoc sp. | reverse complement strand
TCCATTTTCAGCGGTGATAACTTCATATCCCCGGAATTCCAAGTAATCCTTCACCAGCAAGATGAGGTTAGGGTCATCATCAATCAATAGAAGTCGTTTGTGATCTTTCATGCTGGGCTCTTTCATAGCAGTGGCACTTGTTGCGCTTCGGTCGATCAAAGTCTTGAATGTTTATCCTCTATGGTGGGTTATTCGAGATGTTGTCCTTTTTCCTACTTAACTTGCCTTTGCTGTCTCGAAGTCTTACAAAATGCCGAGCATTTTCCATAGACCAGTAGCTCGATAGCAAAAGTCCAGCAAGGATACGTATAGCAGTAGTATCTATAATGCGCTATTATATATCGCATTGAAAGTGGTGGGCGAAAAAACACTGACTTAAATAATAATCCTTCTTACTCACAAGTAAGTATTGGCTTAAAGATGACCCTACCTCAAAACCAACCCGCACTTTCTGAAAGGTTACTGCTATACCATATCCTTCGGTTTTAAGCCTCTATGAGGTGTTCACAAGAAACTAGGGAAGTTTCTGGCAAAGGATGGGTTAAAAACGCATATTCTTCAACCACCTTATTGCCGATTAAGTGTTCTTGGATGATCCGCTCAATAACTTCCGCGTTTGCTTGGCGATACCAGACACCATCAGGGTAAACCACCATTATGGGTCCAGAACAACAAACACGCAAGCAGTTGGCTTTAGTTCTAAAGACGCAAATGGGATGACTCTGTTGCGGCTCATCGAGATTTAATTCTTTAAGCCGCTTTTTTAAGTATTCCCAGGATTCCAGACTAGCTTGTTTTGAGCAGCAGTTAGCAATTGTCTGGTCAGCACAAATAAAAATGTGTCGCTGAATTTTTGCAAGTCCTAAACTTTCTACACAATTACTCAGGGCTTCATGTTCTCGATACTTAGTGGTTTTGGGGATTTGATGGCTAGACTGGATCACTGTATTGTTACTCATCGAGCGGCTCCCTGATTACAGTTTTATAACAATTTCTCAGCTTTGCAAATAAAGTTGACTATATAAAAATATTCGTAACTTACAAGACGAAACCTGAAAGGTAGAAATAATTAAGCATTTATACTTAAGTACACCGATGATCTTCTAGTTCGGGAACCCGTACTCAAGGGATTCTTGCCATTAGATGCCATTTTTCGGTAAATTAGCACTCGGGGGTTGAGAGTGCTAAAACTCTGGAGAAAATAATATGGCAGCTTTATCTTTAAGCGTTTCTACAGTTAAACCTTTGAGCGATCGCGTTTTCGTAAAAGTGAGCGCCTCAGAGGAAAAGACCGCAGGTGGTCTGTATTTGCCCGACACTGCCAAGGAAAAGCCCCAAGTAGGGGAAGTAGTTGCCCTTGGGCCTGGCAAGCGTAACGATGACGGTAGCCGTCAGGAATTGGAAATTAAAGTCGGCGATAAGGTGCTGTACTCTAAGTACGCCGGCACTGACATCAAACTCGGCACCGAAGAATATGTACTGCTTTCTGAAAAAGATATTTTAGCAGTCGTGATCTAGTGGGGAGTAGGGAATAGTAGTGCTGAGTGCTGAGGAGCCAGTGCGTTGGGCGGCTCTGCCGACTTGAAGCAACTGGCCTTGCTGAGTGGGGAATCTCAATTCTTTACTCAGAACTGGGAACTCGGAACTATTTTGCCCAATGCCCATTTCAAAAAAATTGACTTAACTCCCGGAATTCAGATATTTATGGCAAAGCGCATTATCTACAACGAAAACGCCCGTCGTGCCCTAGAACGAGGCATTGACATCCTGGCTGAGGCTGTAGCTGTTACCCTTGGCCCCAAAGGTCGTAACGTAGTCCTAGAAAAGAAATTTGGTGCACCACAAATTGTCAATGACGGTGTAACGATCGCCAAAGAAATCGAATTAGAAGACCACATTGAAAACACTGGTGTAGCTCTGATTCGTCAAGCTGCTTCTAAGACAAATGATGCTGCGGGCGATGGCACCACCACTGCCACCGTTTTAGCCCATGCGATCGTCAAAGAAGGCTTGCGGAACGTTGCAGCAGGTGCTAATGCGATTTCGCTGAAGCGTGGTATAGACAAAGCTACTGCCTTCCTGGTAGAAAAAATCAAAGAACACGCCCGTCCAGTGGAAGATTCCAAAGCCATTGCCCAAGTTGGTGCGATCTCGGCTGGTAATGACGAAGAAGTTGGTCAGATGATTGCCCAAGCAATGGACAAGGTGGGCAAAGAAGGCGTAATTTCCCTAGAAGAAGGGAAATCTATGTTCACTGAGTTAGAAATTACTGAAGGGATGCGCTTTGACAAAGGCTACATCTCTCCCTATTTTGCTACCGACGCTGAACGGATGGAAGCGGTTTTTGATGAGCCTTTCCTACTGCTGACCGATAAGAAAATTGCTTTGGTACAAGACCTTGTGCCAGTGTTAGAGCAAGTTGCTCGTGCTGGTCGTCCTTTGGTAATTATCGCCGAAGATATCGAAAAAGAAGCTTTGGCAACTTTGGTAGTAAACCGTTTACGCGGTGTACTCAACGTGGCTGCTGTTAAGGCTCCTGGCTTTGGCGATCGCCGCAAAGCACTGTTAGAAGACATCGCTGTTTTAACTGGCGGTCAACTAATCACCGAAGATGCTGGGCTAAAGCTAGATAACACCAAGTTGGATAGTCTGGGTAAAGCTCGCCGCATCACCATTACCAAAGACAGCACTACAATTGTTGCCGAAGGTAACGAAGCTGCTGTTAAGGCTCGTGTCGAGCAGATTCGTCGTCAAATCGATGAAACCGAATCTTCTTACGATAAAGAGAAACTGCAAGAGCGTCTTGCTAAACTCTCTGGTGGTGTTGCTGTGGTGAAAGTGGGTGCAGCGACCGAAACTGAAATGAAAGACAAGAAACTGCGCCTAGAAGACGCTATCAACGCCACTAAAGCTGCTGTGGAAGAAGGTATCGTTCCTGGCGGTGGTACAACTCTGGCTCACCTTGCTCCTGAATTGGAAACTTGGGCGAAGAGCAATCTTAAAGATGAAGAGTTGATTGGTGCTTTGATTGTCGTTCGCGCCTTACCTGCACCTCTGAAGCGGATTGCTGAAAACGCAGGTCAGAATGGTGCTGTGATCGCTGAACGTGTGAAAGAGAAAGAATTTAATGTTGGCTACAACGCTGCGACAAACGAATTCGTCGATTTGTTAGCTGCTGGTATTGTTGACCCTGCTAAAGTCACTCGTTCTGCTCTGCAAAACGCTGCTTCGATCGCTGGTATGGTGTTGACAACCGAATGTATTATAGTTGACAAACCTGAACCTAAGGATGGCGCTCCTGCTGGCGGTGGCGGTGGTGGCGGCGACTTCGATTACTAATACTTTGTAGTTACATAATTTGTGAAAACGGCTGCTTCCTTTATGGAGGCGGCTGTTTTTTTTGTGTCAGGAGAACAAAAAGAGGGTGAGTTACGACAACGCTTGTAAATATTTAGCTGAACAGTATCCAGCCGAGTTTGTCCGTTGGTTGCTTGGGGTAGAGGTGCAACAAATTGAAGTATTAAAAACGGAACTCACGCTTGAACCAATTCGTGCGGATTCTGTGACATTTTTGCAAGCAGTTAACCAAATTTTGCACATTGAATTTCAAACTTTGGCGAAATCTAATCCGGCGCTTAATTTCCGAATGTTGGATTATTCGGTGAGGTTGAAGCGTCAATATCGTTGTCCTGTGGTGCAAGTGCTAATCTTTTTGCAGGAAACTGCTAACGAAGTGGCTTTTACTGAACAATATCGGGACAACACGACGATTCACCAATATGAGGTTGTTCGTCTTTGGGAACAAGATTCAACAATATTTTTAGTTAATCCGGCGCTGTTACCTTTAGCAAGTTTGACACGAACTGACTCGCCGCAAACTTTACTGGCACAAGTGGCTGAACAAGTCGCTAAAATTCCAGATAGGGAGAAGCGACAAAATATCGCGGGTTGTGTAGAAATTCTGGCGGGTTTGCGGTTTGACAAAGATTTGGTTCGTCAATTTTTACGGGAGGATATTATGAAAGAGTCTGTAATTTATCAAGATATAGTTCAAAAAGAAGCGTTTAAATTGATTAGTCGTCAACTTAGACGGCGCTTTAGTGATATTGATGCATCATTAGTTGAGCAGGTTCGGAATTTATCTGCTGAACAGTTAGAAAATTTGGGAGAGGCGTTGTTGGATTTTTCGGAAGTTGCTGATTTGCTAGGTTGGTTAGAACAGCAGAAACAAGCTTAATCAAAATGAATACAAACCCCCTTTATTACAAAGAGGGTGTTTTAAAAGTTTTGAGTGGTCAAATTTATGCCAATCGCCTCACCATGATCCGGATCATGGCAAGGTAGATAAACAGTTTTTATTAGTAAATAAGATGCGTTCGCCCTGCCTTACCCGCTGACGACTGCTGCCCCATCTTTAGTCTGCTGAGGGTGCATCGCGGATTGCTTCATAACGTTCGGGAAGACGCAGCCAGACGCTCACGAACTTGCTAACGCTGCGCTATCGCCGGAAGCTGGCGCTCAGACTTCTCTTCGTGTTCTCTGTGCCCACCGAAGTTTTGAATGGCGGCTTCCGCCGCTCAAAACTTCTCTCTGCGGTTTGATTCTTGTGTAACTTGTGCATAAATCCTATAAATACCAGTGTATATAATTAGGTACTTAATTTTTTGTGGGCTGAAACATTGAAAATTTGTTTAGTTAATTTTTCCAATATTGATGTCCAATACTGATGATAAAGGGCTAATTATGTTCGCTAAGACTCCAGAACGGCAAATGCACATGGTCAGGTGGTGGCTAACCTGTAGTTGGTTGCTACTGATTTTTTTCCTGTTTTATGACCCCATCTCACCCTGGCTAACTGACCCCAATAATACACTGAGCCCCTTACGCATTGCTCCAGAGGTCTGCGTAAAGGTGCAGGGAGTTTGCCTGAAACAAACACCCTATGCTCTGGGAGCACGGCTATTCTGGACAATAATTGTTCCCGCCTCAATTTTTATTCTTCTAGTTTTTGGGCATGAACTTTGGCGACGGATTTGTCCCCTGTCATTTCTGTCTCAGATTCATCGGGCGCTAGGATGGCAGCGACAACATCGACGAGTTGATTTGAAAAGCGGGAAAACTTCCTATGAGTTAGTCAAAGTCAAAAAAGATTCCTGGCTTGGTCGCAACTATTTGTATCTACAGTTCGGTTTATTTTATCTTGGCCTGTGCATTCGGTTACTCTTTGTCAACTCTGACCAATTGGCACTGGGTATTTTTTTAATCTTCACAATTCTGTCAGCGATCGCAGTAGGCTACCTCTACGGTGGTAAATCTTGGTGTCAATATTTCTGTCCAATGGCTCCAGTGCAGAAAATCTACGCTGAACCAAGGGGACTGCTAACAAGCAAAGCTCATGAGGGCGACCGACAAACCATCACCCAATCCACGTGCCGTATTGTTAATCAGGAGGGTAAGGAACAGAGTGCCTGTGTTGCCTGTCAAAGCCCCTGCATAGATATTGATGCCGAGCGGTCTTACTGGGATGGCATCACCAAACCTGAGCAAAAATTGCTCTACTACGGCTACATTGGGCTGGTCATCAGCTTCTACTATTACTACTACCTCTACGCAGGAAATTGGGATTACTACTTCTCTGGCTCCTGGACTCACGAGGCAAATCAACTCGATACCATTCTAAGTCCTGGTTTTTATCTGTTTAACAAGCCGATTCCAATTCCAAAGCTAGTAGCAGTACCCCTAACTTTAGGTTTTTTTGCTGCGGGTAGCTATTTTCTGGGATTGAAGCTAGAGAAAAGTTACAAGAACTACCTGCTACGAACAAACCAATCCCTGAGTAAAGAGCAGATTCAGCACCGGATTTTTACCTTCTGCACCTTTATTGTCTTTAATATCTTCTATGCGTTTGGAGCCCGTCCAAATACGGCTCTGCTGCCCCTGTGGTTACAATACTTTTATAATGTCTTGCTAGTGATTGTTAGCACCCTCTGGTTTTACCAAACCTGGAAATGTAGCCAAGACCTTTACTTACAGGAAAGCCTTGCCAGCCGCCTTCGCAAGCAGCTAAGTAAGCTCCAACTCGATGTCTCACGATTCCTTGAGGGACGTTCTTTAGAGTCTCTCAATCCCAATGAAGTCTACGTACTAGCGAAAATCCTCCCTGGTTTCACGGAAGAAAAGCGGCTCCAGGCTTACAAAGGAGTGCTACGGGAAGCCCTAGAAGAGGGCTATGTGAACTCCTCCAACAGCTTGGAAGTGCTACAGCAGATCCACCAAGAGCTAGATATTAGCGACAAGGAACATCTCACAGTCCTCACAGAATTGGGGGTTGAAGACCCAGACCTGCTTGACCCCACCAAGCAGCAAACCAGAGAAGATCAGGTGCGCTTGCAAAGCTATCGCGACCAGATAGCAAGCATAGTGGGCAGCAAGCGACGGCGAACTGCTAAGGGACTAGGGCGAGAGCTATTAAAAGTGGTGCAAAAGCAAAAGTCCATTCAGGACGTACTCCCGAAAGATCCTCAGGCTATGCGATCGCTAAGACGAGAGTATGCTATCACCTTGGAAGAGGAAGAAAAAATCCAAGCGAGCCTTAACGATGAAGCAGAATTGCTCCGCAGATCTGATATCCTCTTGAACCAGCTACACGAGTTGTCTAAACGCTACCAGGCTCTGACACAGCCCCTACTACCAGATAAAGTAGCGGCTTGGACTTTACTCCAATCAACTGTAGAGCAAAAACAGCAACTGATTGCCAAGGGGCTATTGGAAATTCTCAAAAGCCTGGAGTACAGTCCTGAAGGAACCCGCATTGCTCTTGCTCTCGGTAGCCTGGTGCCGAATGTATTGCCAAACTTGCTTGAGGATGAAACATCCCAATGGCAGAAGCGCCTCAGTCCAAAGATAATTTCACGGCTGATTCAACAGATTAAGAGGGCGACCGACATCATACCTGAGATGGAGCCAGCAGTAATTGTTAGCCATTTAGAAGTGCTGCTCCAAGAACCAGACTCGCTGACCCAGGCAGTCAGTCTCTACATGATTTCTCAACTAGATGTTCAGCGCAGCCAGGAGTTAGCACGGCATTTACTCGACTCAAGGCTAACAGTGAAGGCTCTAGTGCGGGAAACTGCCCAAATGCTGCTGAACCAGAAAGCCCAACCCGACACTGCCCCTGCTGCCATTAGCAGCATCGAAAAACTGCTGTACCTATTCGGCAGCGACCTGTTCAGCAATCTGAAGATTGAAAACTTGATGGAGCTCGCTTACCAGTCTCAAGTTAAGGTGTACAACGCTAATGAAGTTGTGATTGAGCAGGGTAAAAAAGGTAAGGAACTTTTGTTACTCATCAAAGGAGAAGCCCAACTTCAGGTCAATCTTGATAATGAGGAGGCAATTGTTGAAAGCCTATTACCTGGTCAGATGCTCAATGAAATAGAGATTTTGGCTCGTACTGAACAAGCTGCCACAATAATTGCCACAGTTCCAGAAACACACATCTTGGCTATTGATGTAGATACCTTTGATGTCCTCTTATCTCGGGTTACTAACTTTGCCCGAACGGTGTTGGAACAGAAGAGTCTTCTTCTGCAAAGATTAGTTCAGCAGAGCCGAAAGAGCCATTAACTAACGGGACTTAAATATTTGGAAGATAGTCATGAGTGTATATCGCATAGTCAGTCTTCATACTCAAGTTTTGAATAATCTTCCTAATCCGATTCAATTCCCTGTATTACCAACGAAAATTTTTTGAGTTGCATCTAGCTGTAGATGCTTAGAACCCACATCTTTACAATCTACCTGTTTTTGGTCTTAACCAAAAGCTATTGGCTGTGATTGAGGATTTTGAGCGGCATATTGGTGAGCAAAGAGTCTACAATGCTTGTGTTAAAGCAGAAATAGTTAGTGAATGAGGATTTGTTGACTATGACGGAAATATTCGGAGACTTCATTGACGATTTGCTTGACAGTGGGGAACACTTGGAAATCGAATTTACGCCTGGCTCTGCCCCAATCAAGGAGCGCTGGCAAAACAATGGGTTGTCTGCTGATTTTATGGCTGATTACTTTGCAATCTTCTTTCCCAAAAGTGAGACTAAAGCGGAGGTAAAGAGTACTGTTAGCTTCATTGCCAACGAGTTGTTAGAGAATGCCATGAAATTTAGAGATGAGGCATCAAACAATTCCATCAAGGTTTCGCTCCAACTGTATGAGGATAAACTTGTGTTTGTTTCAACTAACAGTGCCAATCCCCAAAAGGTCAGAAAATTTCAGGCATTCATCCAGGAGATAATCACCTGTGACCCAGGTGAATTATATATTCATCAGATAGAAAAGAATATGGAAGATGAGACATACAGCATCTCTGGGTTAGGCCTGTTGACAATAATTAACGATTATCAGTCAAAAATAGGCTGGAAGTTTGAGACCGTTCAAAAGGAATCAGAAGTCACCATCGTGAGCACAATGGTGCAGTTGATGATATGAACTACATGGCGAGTACAAATATATTAAGAGGCTTTAGGTGAATGGAGATTAAAACCGAAAACTATAACATCTGGTATGACGCAATGGCTAAAGCTGTAATTTTTCAAGGTTCATTACGGCTAAGTGAAATAGAAGAATCCGCAGCTATTGTGCAGTTGCTAGATGATGTGATTGTTCAACCGCCCGAAATTTTAATACTCAACCTACGGGAATTGAGATTTCTTAATAGTTCAGGAATTAATGTGGTGTCGAAGTTCGTCATTAAGGTGCGACAGCAGAAAAATATGCAGCTAGTGGTACAAGGCTCCAC
>NZ_JBGTFY010000190.1:0-12948 GCF_041747015.1 Nostoc sp. | reverse complement strand
GTACAACAATTCATCCTATCAAGCGCAAAGTCCGCGAATGCAACCGCTAACAGAAGAAGGTTTAGCCAAGAGACTTGGTGTTAGTGTAGAAACGGTACGTGAACAGCTTCTGAAGCTGCACTCACCGCTTTTTGTCGCCTGGTGCAAGGGCAAAGATAGATCGGGTATGGGGTGGGAATTTAACGAAAATACGGGGTTGTATCATCCGGTAAGTTAGTCGGGAGCATCCAAATATTTTTTCAAACTTATGCAATAGGTATACCGAATGTTTGCCAGAGACTATGTAAAGTAGAGCAGTTAAAACAATTCGCAATTCGCAATGACGCTCGTTGCGCTAAAGCGTCTCCCCTTCTCCCAAAGGGAGAGGCTAGCGCCAAGGGAGAAGACTCGCTACCGCTTCTCTACGAGACGCTACGCGAACGCTAACGCAATTCGCAATTACGTGAAAGTGACGGGGATTTAGACCCCGACACTTTCACGCGCTGCTTGATAGAAGCTATGCTACTTTTACCCCCAAAGTTTGTTAAAGAAAGTAGAAAAAGTGCTGAAATCAGAATTGATGATTTTTGGTTTTGACTCGCTGATACAGTTGTTCCATTGTTTCAATAAAGGAAGCATCATTGTGCCAAAAATCAGGAAAATCTCCTTGTTTTTTAATCAAAATTGCACAGACACTAGCTGGAGTCGCCACTTCAATAGTTTGTGGTAATCGCTTTGTACCTAACCAAAATTCCCTGGCATTTGGGATTTTGCTAAGAGATTGCTTTTCTAGCTTGGTGTACAGCGAATTAGAAAGTTCTAAAGGAATTTCCTTAGTATTCAGTTCCTCAGAGAGAGCTTTTCCCAAAGGAGAATCAGCTAATTTGGCTTGAAGTTCTGCTTTCGATAATCCCCGCAGTTCAAATAACAGCCAGGGATTATTATCTAATTGAGAAGCCACTAAATAGTAAACTCCAGCAATGTGCTTACAGGGATTAGCATAATCTGGGCAAGAGCATTTAGTTTTGAAATCCTTACTACTATGGGGCAATAAATGTAGTCCCAAATGAGAGAAAGTATCTTCAATATTTTCCGGGACTTCATTTAGCAGCAATCGAGAAATGATGCTGGCTTTAGAAGAAAGCTTTTGGATAGCTTCATTCCAACGTGTTTTAGCAATAGTTGTAATCTGAATCTCTATATTATAAGTTGGTTCTTTGTAGACTCCAAAATAGGGATTAACTGAGCCTCTGACTTTGGCGGTAATTTTATTTAAGTCAATCTCAAAGCTTTTAACTTTCCCACCAGTAGCATAAGAACGTCCTCTTTTGAGTCGGTTATCATCTGTAAAAGCTTCTAGTGCTTGAATAAAGCGATCGCCCCACCAAGTTCGACTAAATTTAGCCATAATATCTACTCCAAAATTGCACTCTTATTCAATGAAATCAGTTGCTTAAAGGCTTCATTATCTAATTCTGTGAGCCAAGATTCATCACTACCAACAACAGTATTAGAAAGTTTCTTCTTATCTTCAATCATTTGGTCAATTCTCTCTTCTAGAGTCCCAATAGCAACAAATTTATGTACAAAGACATTCTTTTTCTGACCAATACGGAAAGCGCGGTCAGTTGCTTGGTCTTCAACTGCGGGGTTCCACCAACGGTCAAAGTGAAAGACATGATTAGCTTTCGTGAGGGTAATACCTACGCCCCCTGCTTTCAAGGAAAGGATAAAAACCGATGGTTCTGTATTTGGGTCTTGAAATTCGGTAATCATTTGTTCCCGACGTGGGCGACTGATGCCACCATGCAAATAGTAAGTATTGCAATGCAGACTATGTTTGAGATGTTTTTCAATCTTTTCACCAACTTCCGTAAATTGACTAAAAATCAGTAAACTTTCACCTTTATCAACAGCCTCCTCAACCATCTCTGCTAACCGACTGAGTTTGTGCGAACGCAGTGGTGAAAATTCGCTACCATCTTGCAGAAATTGGGCTGGATGATTACAAATCTGCTTCAATTTCATCAGGGTTGAAAGAATCAATCCTTTCCGTTGAATTCCTTCTGCTGATTGCAATTGTTTTTCGACATCTTTGACTACCACTTCATAAAGCGATGCTTGCTCTTGGGTGAGGTTGGTATATAGTTTTTGTTCAACTTTATCTGGCAAGTCATTAATAATAGATTGGTCAGTTTTTAACCTTCGCAAAATTAGAGGTTCTACCAGTTTTTTTAAGGTAGCTGATTTCACGCGGTCATTATCTTTTTGAATCGGAATCTCGAAGATTTTCCGAAACTGGGCTTCTTTACCCAAGTAACCAGGATTGAGAAAGTTAAAAATTGACCACAAATCCAGTAAGCGGTTTTCTACAGGAGTTCCTGTTAATGCCAGTCGGTGTTTAGCTCTTAGTTTTAAAATAGCTTTAGTTTGAGCAGCTTTCGGATTTTTAATATTTTGTGCTTCATCCAGTACTAAACGTTGCCATTCGATGCTGCTCAATAGTTTTTCATCTTTGCGAACTAAAGTAAAAGAGCTAATTATCACATCGTTTTGTTGACAAGCAGCTTTGAAATCAGCCAGATTTTGCAGCCTCGTGCTGCCATGATGCACGATAGTTTTTAAATGAGGTGCAAATTTCGCAATTTCCTTCTGCCAGTTGCCGACAACAGAAGTAGGGGCAATTAATAGTGTTGGTAAGGGAGATAAGTCAGTAATTCCTTCCCCTACTTTAAGAGCTGAATGCAACTCCTTCTCTTGCACTAATCGGGCAATCACCTGCACCGATTTACCCAAACCCATATCGTCTGCCAAACAGCCATTTAACCCCAAATTATCCAGATATTGTAGCCAGGAAACACCACGTTTTTGATATTCTCGGAGGGTGCCTTGCAGATTATCAAGTTCAGAAATTGGTTCTAGACGACTTTTATCTTGCAGCTTTGCTTTAATCTCTGACAAAGCTTCGTCATGTTCAATTTCCCATTCCTCCCCAACTTCAGCACTGCGTTGCAGAAACTCCAGTAAGGTCATCTGGGGTTGTTCCTCACCGTGGGACTGCCAAAATTCGAGTAACTGTTGCATTTTATCCCGGTCTAATTCCATCCATTGACCGCGAAAATGCACCAGGGGAGTTTTAGCATTAATCAGTTGTTCCCATTCAAGAGGTGTGACAGTTTGCTCCCCAATCGCTAACTCATACTGATATTCCACCAGTGAGTCTAAGCCGAAATAGCTTTTTGTTTCCCCTTTAGTTGCAGCAAGCTTGCGACCCGATGCTTTGAGACGAATTTTGGCACGACGACGACCTGTGGGAGTATACCAAGCAGGTACAATTACTTTGAATCCTGAATCTTCTAACACCCAAGCACTTTCTTGAAGGAAGTCAAATGCTTCATCTAAGGTAAGTTGCATTGCGATTGGACTCGCTGTTTCCAATCCAAGCCAGAGTTTTGGATACATCCGGGCTGCATACCCCAGATTCAACAGCAAATTTGTTTCAAAATCTTTTCCAAATTCTTTCTGGACACCAGTTTTGGTAATTTGATTCATTGTCCAGTAGTCTGCTAACGCCAACTTCAGGGAGGGGTCTTGTTTACTAGCTACTAGAAATTGAATTTGCCAATTGTCTATTTGTTCGTCATCAGGAGAGTGTAACTGGAAGCAGAGATGAAAAGGTGAATCAGCTTGAGTGCGGGTAACTTTGGTTTTCCACACCAACCATTGCCGATATTCCTCGAGGGCAGTATTTGTTATTAGCGGGTTATGCTGACGAGGAGAAAAGCAAGATTCAATTAGAGAATCAGCAATCTGTTTGTCAAAAGCACCTGTTGATGGGGTGTGAGTCACTAAATCGTGAAGTACAAATTCGGAAAAGTGACGCAATAGTGTTTCTCGATCATAAAACTCAATGCGATCGCTAGTTTTTGCTGCACCTGCCACACAAATTAGTGGCATATATTCAATATATTTAAGAATATTTGCTTCATATTGTGACGAAATAATTTCCCAGGTGGGATAAATTTCAAATGCTGCTTTATCAGTCTTTTTTTTGCCTTGTTTCTTAGGATTTTCCGTTGATAACTGTCGATACTTCAGTGCGGGAATAAATTGGTCTTTGAGGATTACTTGTTTAAAACTTTGAGTGTAATGATACCAAAATAATAAATCTGAACCAATTTGAAAACTCTCAGCATTATATATTGCTAAAAAATGGATATCTTTAAGTAGTTTGATAATATTAAGTGCTGTTTCAGTTTTGGTAGATACTACTGTTTCATAACAATCTATCTGCCAATATTGGAATTCTTCATAGCTGTCAGTCAACTCAATTTCTAAATACTTGGTTAATTCTGGTGAAGGTAGAGGCTGATTGTTGGTAGTTGGTAAGGCAAAGTATTTGGGAGATATGCGTTGGGTTAATTGAGTGTTGTGTTCTTTAATTCCCAATTCCTGTACTAAAAAGCTGATTAATTCATCTTGTCCCAAATGTCCAGGATGAATTTGTTGACTATTCGTGTAACTTTTTGGGGATAATTGAGTTTCTACCCACAAATAAAAAGACCCTGACTGAATAAAGTCAGTTTCCTCGTTTGGTATCCAGGTGCCATGAAGTATTTTCATCGTTGTAATATCTCTGGATTGTTCGGAAATTCACGCGCCTTAGAATTACTTTAGCAAACATAGTGTTACACAAGCAGTTCTGAATTTATCTTGTGATATCTCCTACACCAATTGAGTACAGTTAAATCACTTGTTCAAGTATAAAACTATGCTCCTTATGTCAGATCCCGTCATGCTGTCAGCCTTTCTATATAAGCTGTGTTACAGCGATCGCTAGACCATATCTGCGCCATTATGAATAAAGACGAGTCCGAGACTTTTGGCTGCTGGCATACTCGCCCACCTTAAGAGCGATCGCCTGATTGAATTTTGAATTCACAACAGGAACGGGGGAGAATATGCAAAGTTTTGTGAATATGCTTGCAAAAATGCAGACTTGTAACTAGACCCAAAACTTGTCAGGGTCTGGAAGCATAAGCAAGTTATTCAAGTGCTTGAAACCGTTATTGTTGCGTCGATAATTTCCTAACAATTTCCCATATTGGAAGCATAACTTGTCCATATATCGAAAATGGAATCATAAAGCTTCCGCAAGTACTAATATTTTTTCTTAGTTCAGTGATATGCCAGTTTCTTTTGAGACAAAGTACTAACTGGCATATAAGAGACATATATCAAGATTTTACTCTCCGCCGTCAGAAATTTTACGTATTGTTTATAGGAATTTACAATCCTCAACGAGTAATTGATAAAGGTCTAAGGTTAAGAGGAGATTATCGTGCAAGGCAAGCAGCAAAGGAGCAAATATTATGTGATTTTTACTGCTCTGATCAAGTGCGGATTGACGATTTACTCGGAAATTCTCCGTTGTTTTTGGCGAGTTTGATAGACATTTCAATCAGAAACGCTGCAAGATTAGCTGTGGGGCGTCCTTGAAATGCAGCCCAGATTTCCAAATCCTCTAAAACAGTATCGGGCAAAGTAACGTTAATTCTTTTACTCACGTGAAATTTTATCAGTATCTACGAATCAACTGCTTTCCCAGTTTATCAGTAAGGTTAACTTTATATAAATTACATCATATTTACATCAGTATGGATATATATAAGATAGTAGAAGCGCACAGTCGCCTATCAAAGTCATGTGTAACAATGGGGTGTAACCATGATGACACAAGAAGAATTTAATCGGTGGTGCATAAACCAAAGCCTGAACGCATCTGCAAGGCAGGAGATTGAAAGAATTCGCAATACTTTGCCATCCCGTAGTGTCGGAAGTGGGTATAAAAACGTTTCTGGGCGTTATCCGAGCCGTAAGATGGGCACTACGATTCAATTTGAATCTCATAAAGTCGAGCTGACTTTTATTTATCAGTTAGAACATGCATCCGATGTTTTAGAGTATTACGACCAACCACCTCCTTTTAAAATTCAATATCTTTCGGCATCTGGACGTAATTTAGGCGTAATAATTACTCCGGATTTTTTCGTGATTAGTTCGGATGGTGCAGGCTGGGTCGAGTGTAAAACAGAAACAGAATTAGAGAAATTAGCACAAAAAAGTCCTCACCGTTACCAACTCGGTGTAGATAATAAATGGCAATCGCCACCGGGGTCAGAATATGCCAAACAGTTTGGTTTTGACTTCCGACTATGGTCCAGTGCGAGAATTAATTGGATATTACAGCGTAATCTAGAATTTTTAGAAGATTACTATAACAGTGATTTGTCGTTAATACTTCAACAACGCGACAATATAATTACTTCATTGGTAGAAGCACACCCCGGAATTTCCATCGCTGAGTTATTGGATTATAAAGGAGTGAATGCAGACAATATTTATAGTTTAATAGCGGCATCAGAAATATACGTAAATTTAACTACACACACCTTAGTCGAAGCTGACAAATGTCGAGTTTTTAAATCTCGTGTGATAGAAAATTCTTTTAATGCAATTATCTGTACGGAAAATTCAGATAAAATGATTGCGTCCCCAATAATTGATTTGATGCCGGGTACATCAGTATTTTATGATGGTATTCGCTTAAACATTATTTTAGTTGGTCAAGATTATCTTTTACTTAGTGCTAAAGAATTTGAGACTATCGAGTTTAAAATAGCTGAGTTCTCAGATTTGATTAACTCCGGTAAAATCAAGATAAATCGAATCAAAAATCAACCGCAAATTTACGCACAAGCAATAGAAATATTTAAACAGGCTTCGACAGATGATTTAATTAATGCAAATCGTCGTTTTAGTCTATTAAAACCTTATTTAGATGAACAATCAGTAACAACTGGTACGCCAAAAGAACGGTCTTTAAGACGTTGGCTCCATAACTATCAACAAGCACAACAGAACTACGGTTATGGCTATCTAGGATTAATAACGTTAGATAACCGTAAAGGTAATCGAAATAGAAAGTTACCTAAACATATTATAGAACTGTTAGAAAAATTTATTAGCGAAGAATATGAAAATAAAAAGCAAAAAACTAAACAAGCGGTTTATTCTTCATTTGTTCATACTTGCTTAAAATCCGGGATTAGTGATGACCAAATTCCTAGTTACAAAACCTTTATAACTGAGATAAAAAAACGTCCAAAATATTCCAAAGTAGAAAAACGTTCAGGTACTCGTGCAGCATATGAATTTGAAGAATTTTATTGGGAACTAGAATTATCCACACCTCGACATGGTGATTTTCCCTTTCACATCGCTCACATTGACCATACTGAATTAGACATCGAACTCAGATGCTCGAAAACAGGAAAAGTTTTAGGAAAGCCTTGGTTAAGTTTATTAGTAGATGCATTTACAAGACGAATTTTAGCAATTTATATAAGTTATGACCCTCCATCTTATCGTTCGTGCATGATGGTATTACGAATTTGTGTTCAACGCCATTCCAGATTACCTCAAATAATTGTAACTGATAATGGTAAGGAGTTTCACAGCACTTACTTTGAAACATTATTAGCAATGTTTGAATGTACTTTGAAAAGGCGCCCGCCAGCACAACCTCGATTTGGTAGTGTTTGTGAGAGGCTATTTGGAACAACAAATACTCAGTTTTTGTATAACTTAGCAGGTAATACTCAAATTACCAAAAAAGTCAGATTGATGACTAAATCTGTAAATCCTAAAAACCTCTCTGTTTGGACTTTAGGACTTTTATATATGCATCTAACAGAATGGGCTTACTCGATTTACGATACAACTGAGCATCCAGCCTTGCAAGGGCAAAGCCCTTATGAAGTCTTTACTACAGGAATTAAACAATTTGGTTGTCGTTTGAATCGGCTAATTTTTGATGATGATAATTTTCGGATTCTTACTTTACCAACGACGAGAAAAGGTAAAACTTTAGTCCAACTTGGGAAAGGAATAAAGATAGATAATAAATACTATTGGCACAACGCATTTCGGGACCCACAAGTAGAAAGAACTTTAGTTAATGTTAGATACGACCCTTTTAATGCTGGGATTGCCTATGCTTATGTCCAAGGAATTTGGGTCGAATGTATTAGCGAATACTATCCTTTATTTAGAGGACGCTCCGAAAAAGAAATACAGTTAGCTACTGCTGAGTTGAAGAAACAAATGCAGAATCATGCAAGTTCTCATAAAGTTCGTTGTAGACACTTAGCTGAATTTATGGCGAGTACTGAAGCAGAAGAAGCTCTACTTGCACAACGCCTAAAAGACTCACAAACACTTGAAGTAATGAGCGTGATAAATGGTGGCTTACCAAATATTAATCCTTACAGTGAATCAATTGATAGTAAATTATCTGATATTGAGAGCAAACAAGATGATAATCCAATAACCCAGGCGAATGAATTGATTAATCCTGACAAACTTCAAATCTTTAATAAGTACTAGTTTATGAAAGATAACCAACAATTTACATCTGACTATCCTACAGCCTCGTTACATGAGAAACTGGCTGACTATGATTCATATACAATGGCGCATCCTTATTTAGATATAGCTTTTGAAACTCTCAAGCCAATCATAACTAGCTGTGGAGAATCACGTATTATTTTTATTGTTGGACCGACAGGAGTAGGTAAAACAAAGTTACGTTTACTAATTGAAAAATGGATAATTGAGTCATCGTTATCTTTATTAGATGTTGACAGAGGTTGTATTCCAGTCGCCAGTATTGAGGCGCGGCTGTTCTCCGGAGGTTTATTTAATTTCAAAGACCACCTCAAGCGTTGTTTATATGTTCTAGCAGAACCGCCAGAGCTAATTAAAAATAAAATAAATTACGGAACTTCGGGTGTTTATCATAATCTTGATGGAGAATTAATTATTAAACCAACGATTTTGGAAACCGAATTAGGATGGGCATTGGAGCAAGCTTTAAATCATCGACGACCTAAAATTTTCTTTATTGATGAAGCTCATCATTTATTAGCTGTAGCTAGTGGACGAAAACTAACAGATGTGCCTGAAGCGATTAAATCATTAGCAAATATTACTCAAATTTTACATGGATTAATTGGAACTTATGATTTACTAACTCTTCATGATATTGGAGACCAATTAAGTCGGCGTAGTATTTACGTTCATCTACCTCGGTATAATGCAGAATTTATAGAAGATAGAGAAATTTGGCAAAGTATAATTTGGAATTTTCAGCGTCAAATACCCACGGATGAGCCACCAGATTTTTTATCACATTGGGAGTATTTGTATTCACGCAGTTTGGGATGTGTTGGCATCCTCAAAAATTGGTCAAGAAATGCCCTTGGAGAAGCACTAAATGAAAATTCTTCTACCGTTACACTTAAGCATTTAGAAAAACGGGCTTTATCAGTTGGTCAATGTCGAAATATTCTCAAACATATTAAAGAAGGAGAAGCTAGATACGCACAAATCGAAGGAAAGATAGAAGAATTATACCAAGATTTAGGTTTACGTCGTCCACCTATCTCTAAACAAAGTTATACAAAGGACTCCGAACCAAAATATCAAGATGTTGAATCTAAAAAACGCAAAAAATCAGTTGGAATTCGTAAACCTACACGAGACTCGGTAGGAACAGAAAATGCAGTTTAAAAAATTAACTTTATATACACGTTATGATTTTCACACCCCGGATATAACAAAACGCAGCATTTTATACTGTTTAGAGCCAATTGGAGTTGGGACACCTAAATGTGAAAGTTTAATTAGTTATCTCATTCGTTTAGCCGAAAATCATTGTGTGACTCCGGACAAATTAATTAAGCATAAAATTTATCCGATTTTTTGGGGTCATGATGATTTATGTACTTATTATAAAGGAATCATTGGAAGAACTTTTATAAATCATTCTCATATCAAGTCATTAAATTTTAGTGGGTGGTACACATCGAAGTTAGTTGAATCTTTAGAATTATTGACTTTACGTGAAGATTTAACTTTTTTGACCATGATGCACTGGCATGAATTAATTAATCATATTTACTTATTCCGTTACTATAAAGCTTGGTGCCCTTTATGTTATGACTATTGGCGTCAGAATAAACTACCTATATATGAACCATTACTATGGTGCTTTGAACCAGTTATAATGTGTGAACATCATCACTATCCTTTAGCTACACAATGCCCTCACTGTAATCAACAATTAGCGATGATAACTGCCACTTCACGTCAGGGATATTGTAATCATTGTGGACAATGGTTAGTAGATAAAGAAAAATTATCCCTATCTAGTTTATCGGCTTTTGAAACCGCATTACAGGTGGACTTAATCAAAATTTGGAGTTCATTAATTGCTTTCACTCCTGAAGCTTATAATGATACCAAAAAAGCATTTTATAAACAAATTATTGCTTACTTTCAACTTAAAGAATTAGCAGATATTGAATTGTCTAATCGTCAAATTTCTCCAAAACGTATATATAAATCCATGACTTATACAGGACGTACTGTTCAAGATTTTTGGAAAGCTTTGTCTCCAACGGCTTTTAATACTGCTTTAATATACTAAAACTGGGCAAAAATATTTAAAATGAATTTATTTTTTAATTTCGGAAATTCGCGCCTGTTGGAAGCATAATTTGTCCGGAAGGCGATTGGAAGCATATAGCGTCCTTTCCTGCCAAGTTATGCTCCTAATTACATTTATGAGTTTGACTTCAGGGATCTCTGAGTTCCTTGATGCAGAGTATGTACTATACTCTCAAGTAATTTATAATATGACTACATTTGCAAGCGATCGCTACACATAATAAAAAAACAATTTATATATTAGTAGCTAAATTATCTAAAGCTGTTTTAGCTACTAATTCGGCTCGTGAGCTAGTTATTTTCTGATAGCGTAAGGTAGTTTGAATATTTTCATGCCCCATCAACGCCCGTAGCTCCTCAATCGCCATCAGTCCAACCCGTTCAGTCGCAAATGTATGGCGGAGGTCATGTAGTCGAATGCCTTTCAGTTGATGGTTTTGGTTAATGACCTTTCGCCAGTCTGCACTAATAGCTTCATAACTTACTGGGGTTATAACTTTGGTCGTTGGGTGCTGGGCGGTGAATAATGCTTTGGAGGCGGAGTGACGATAATATTTTATATAGTCTTGTAAAGCAATTCCCGCATCTTTACTATAAAAACACCAGCGTTGTTTGTTACCTTTACCTACAACTTGAAACTTGCGTTGCTCCATATTTATGTGTGTTAACTCTAGCGAGAGTAATTCTCCAATTCTGGCTCCACTTCGATGCAGCAAGCGCACTATCGTCTCAAGTCTAGCATTAGATTTTTTGACGTTATCATACAAAAGATCTAACTGTGATGGCGTGAGATAGCGTATTATCTCGTCACTCTTGTGTTCTCCTCGCTCACGCTCTGGTTTACGCTGACCTAGACGACTTGCGGGGTTGGATTTAATGTAGCCTTCATCAACAGCAAAATTAAACAGGGCGCTGATTATCGCTTGATGACGATTATGAGTTGTATAGGTTAAATCATTTAAACTTTCTAAGTAGTCTTTTAGGAGTTGACGGTCTACTAACTCTATAGGTAATCTGCCATGCAGTTTCAGCAAAGATAGTAGTGTTTGCTCGTAAGACTTAAGTGTACTGGCAGCTAATCCGTGACGTGAGAGAAAAGCTGTAGCGACTTGTGCTAATGTAGTTGTCAAGTTTCACCTCTTTTGCTGAGTAAAAGCAGTATCTTTCATCTTAAATACGCACTTATGTAAAATAATTAAGCATATACTTTAATACATATTATAACTATGGATAATACTCCTCAACCCCAAGAATCGTTAGCAGAATACGTTAAAAGAATACGCACCAGCCTTTCACTAAGTCAAAATGATTTGGCTATGAAGGCGGGCATTCATCTTCAAAGTTTGGGTAAGATTGAACGAGGCATGACTACTAAACTCAATAGTAAAAGTCAGCGTGGACTAGCTCACGCATTGCAGGTTCCATCTGAATACCTCGATGCCGTTGTCCGTGGTGTGTCAATAGGAGCAACAGATGTTCTCAAATTTTGTCCCCACTGTTGGATTCCCGGAACAACGCCTGAAGAAATTTGGTTGTCTCCGCGATCTAAGTTTTGTTTCTTGTGTGGTACTGCTTTACGTAATAAATGTGCTAAGTGCAACGAGCCGATTACGTCGTTGAAGTTTCGTTTTTGTCCCTACTGTGGTTTTCCTTATAAGCCTACGAAAGATTTTGTGTGACTTGACCCAAGAAAATGGACTTATGATCGTAAATAGACCATCCTGTAGGGGTTTAGCAATGCTAAACCCTTACGAAAGATGTGGCTTTCAACCAGACCCATATTTGGTATTTCTTGTCAATGTGTAAGTCCTAAAAACGTAATTGCGTTCGCGTAGCGTGCCAGAGGCTCTATTGCGAATTGCGAATTGCGAATTGTTTAACCCGCCTTGCCTTCGTCACTCTTGTAGCTCATAGCTCTGGGCTTTCTTTTCTTAAGAGGTACTACTGATTTTTTGGGTGGTTGTGGTGCGCGGCATTGCTCACAGTAGAGCGGTCGTGGGCCAAAAGTCTCGCGTTGTGTGGGTTGTTCGCACTGCTTACATACGAAGTTGAAAACGCGCGTGTGAATTTCCCGCTTGTGCGCTCTGACGGTGTACGAAGGGACATCGATTGTTTTGCTGGGCATTAATTACCTATTGTGGTCTTACTTCTAAAATATAGTTTTTCATATTAGTTCTGCAAGATCCGTGCGTCATCTAACTAAAGTAATTCTACTTAATCAAATAAATACTCTTGAATGTCATTTTGATGATGGCGGAGAATACTTATAGCTTTGACCTGGATTTGACGAATCCGCTCTCGGCTGAGGTTTAGCTGTTGGCCAATCTGAGCGAGATTCAAATGCTGATCGTTCTCCAGTCCAAAGCTTAAAGTCAACACTTGACGTTGAATAGGTGT
>NZ_JBGTFY010000189.1:0-35318 GCF_041747015.1 Nostoc sp. | reverse complement strand
GAACGGGGAAGCAAGCTACAAACTGTGCGCCAGGGCATGACGTGCAGTATAAGCAAAGCTCAGTTAATGTCCGACGGGATACCGGGAGTCGCTGAGAAGCCTACACTGTATTGCTTGCAATCAGTGTAGGAGTATGTCACTTCAACTTAATACCCGACTGTTCAAGAATAGAGGAACCCCATTTCTGCTCTCAACTCGGAAGTTAAAATTATTATAGGGACACAGTATTATATTGTGTCCCTATATCTCTGGTATATTAAATCGCTAGTTTGCTAGTTAATTTGACTTAGATTATTTGAATATTTCCGCTAGTAAGTCAATTCATCAGTTTGTTACAACAGTTGTTGCAATGACTTAAACGTTTCTTATATATGTCAGAGCATTTGTTGCAAAGCGCGATTGCCTTTGCCTGTTCTCTGAGAGTATGTTTGAAAAATGTTTATTAAAGTAAAAAAGGAGGAACCATAATCAAAGTCCCCCTTTTTAAAGAGCCAGTCCGTTGCGGAGAGAATTTAAAACATCCTCTTGATACCTAACTTACAAAATCGTCCCGGTTTCTTTGAGATAAACCCGTGTAAATGGTTCATCTTCACCCAAGCTATAATCTTCAATCAACCCTTGGCGGCGGATGGAAATATCCTTGCCTTTTTTAATCACCACAGTAGAACTGTCAATGACATCCCGCACCAGCATCATCTCTATTTCGGTAGGATTATCCAAAACTACCATATTACTACTTTGGTAAAACATCCCCTCTTCCTCTAGGATGTCTTCCGCATACTCCGCAATCAGCAAATCAAGTTTGGGATGACGCAGCAAAGTTTGGACATTACTGTTGTAATCTTTGCTTAATACTTTTTTCGAGCGATTTACAAAAACTGCATCACGAGAAACAGCGCCTATTGTCCAATTGGGATGTTGCAAAAGGATATGGTCAATTGTCGCTTGCAGTTCTTCAACGGAGATTTTATTAAAGGTAATAATTGGTATCCTGGCATCTGTACCCGACTCAAAAAAGGTTTCTAGGATATGCGAAGGCACATCAACGCTTTCACCAACAGAAGGTTTAAGATGCATTAAAACGCCTGGTGCAGCATTGATTTCCAGGATGGCAAAGTTACTAGACTTCCAAGATTCTGCAAGACTTTTGGTCATGACATCAATACCGAGGCAAGTCAACTGGAAATGTTGGGCAATATCTTGCGCCAAAATAATATTGTCATCATGAACTGTCCGGGTTGCATCAATGCTCATACCCCCGGCGGAAAGATTGGCTACTTTACGCAGGTAAACAGTGCGTCCCTTCTCAATCACGCCATCTAACGATAAGCGCTGTTCCTCTAAGTAGAGTTGCATCGCATCATCGATCTGAATTTTACTCATCGGCGAAGTTGGCGTGTCTAAACGTTCAGGTTTCCGGTTCTCTCGGCGGATTAACTCTGCGAGCGTTAAATACCCATCACCAACAACCGATGCGGGACGGCGTTCTGTGGCGGCGACGAATCTGCCATTGACACACAACAAGCGAAAGTCTGATCCTGAGATGCTTTTCTCAACAATTATCCGATTTAGCTGACCTTCGGGAATCGCTGCCAATGCCCGATTAAAAGCTGATTCCAGTTCTTTGGAGTCTTGCACGTCAGCCGTGACGCCAATTCCTTTGTGACCTACTACTGGCTTAACTGCCACTGGGTAGCCAATTTTTCTTGCTGCCGCTAAAGCTTCCTTTTCGGAAAAGACAATATCACCTTCAGGTACTGGAAAACCCAAGGTTTTTAAAAATGCCTTGCAGTCATCTTTGCGAGTAGTAAACTCTGAATCTAGATGACTATCGCGGTTAAATGTTGTCGCTACCCCCCGGACGTGTTTTTTTCCCAAGCCGTATTGCATCAATCCTTCTTCCCACAAATAAGAGGCAGGAATAGCTTTTTCATGAGCTGTTCGCAATAGGGCGTAAACTGTGGGACCACCGTAGACAGAGGCGCGGAATTTATTTTGTAACCTCTCTAGTTGATCCCCAAAGAGGAAGCCTTCGTCCTGGGTAATGGCTTCAAACCAATCCCAAGCCAAGTAAACTACCTCTCTAGTTGTGCGTTCATGTAGCGATTGAACGCTAATCCGCACAAAATTTGGATATGGCTTGACACTCCACTGGTTGAGGTGCAAATCCATGTCCAGCTTTCCTACTTCTGACACAACTGGGGCAAAGAGATGGGCATAGGATTCATAGCTTTTTCCGCCCAGTTTTGGATAGCGATCGCCAATGCTTGTAATATAATCTTCAATGGGCAAAGGCTTTCTAGAATCAACTAGAGCAAAATCAAATACTAGCGCCCCTGTATTTAAATAGGGGTTGGGGCCAATGTAATGCTTGAAGTTGAAGATATCGAATACATCCGATCTTCTAGCATTAATGCGGACTAAATCACTGCTTTTTTGTAGAACCATTGATTACGAACCTTTGGCTAAACACCATAAAATAAAAATCGTGAGTTATGGTTACTCAGACTTCTTGATTGGGGACTGATTGATATTAATTTTGGAGAGTGATGGCTTCGCCATTGTTTTAATCAGAACCTACACTAACCTTATTAGTAAGCATTTTCAACTATCCCAAGGCATAACTAAACCCCATTCGTCAGCGACGAACAAATAACAGTCAATTCATCCTGACGAATAATGAAAGATATAACTTTTGAAAGGTGCAATACTCTCCTAATCAGGTGTACAAATAAATGTGCGGTATTGAAAAGACAGCAAAGTATGAATAGCGCAGAAGCTGCTCTAAGAGAGGAAATTCGAGAACTTGCTGAGGAAGCTTTTCACGAAAAGCTGATCTCTGGGCATGGTGATGGGGCAGACATGAATGAGTATCAAATTGTCTATCAAGGTAAACCCAGACATCTCCCACTAGAACAAGCACGTTTTTTCTTAACTAACTTGCTTTACAGAAGTCGGATTCATTAGGACTTCCCATTAGATATCTAATTGTACCCAGCTAGGTTAATACCAATTATTTACCGATTGCGCGATAAATTTCCAATCGGCAATTAATAATACATTCACTTGCGTATATAAAATCTCTCTAGAGGCAGGTAACACTGTGGGTTTTATTAGGCGCAAGAAAATTATTTTTATGTAAAACATCTCTCAATACGGTTCTGATAAGATTCCCCCGCCTACGGCGACCCCCTTTTAAGGGGGTAAAAGAGGGTTATAAGCCCTCTTTTTAAAGGGGGTTGGGGGGATATTCGAGTGATAAACAAGCTAACCGAACCATATTGAAACATTTCTTGGTTTGATTGCGTCTACGCAAATTTTAATACTACCTTCTATCAGCTAATCTACCAAAGGGGTGTTTTGATGGCTTTGATTGTCATGGTTTAGTGAAATTTATTAACTCAAATCAAGAGGCATCATAGTGGAAAGTAATATCAAACGACACCTGGTAATTATTGGGGGAGCTGAAGATAAAGAAGGAGATTGCCAAATTCTGCGAGACTTTGTGCGACGTGCTGGGGGTACAAAGGCGTACATTGTAATTCTGACGGCGGCGACAGAATTACCAAGAGAAGTTGGAGAAAATTATATTAGAGTATTTGGGCGACTGGGAGCCGAGAATACTCGCATTATTGATACAGAAACCCGCGAAGATGCATCTTCATCTACCGCATTGGAAGCAATTAATAAAGCAACTGGGATATTTTTTACTGGTGGAGATCAAGCTCGGATCATTAACATTCTCAAGGACACCGAAATCGATGTGGCAATTCACAAACGCTTCTCTGAAGGTGTAATTATCGCAGGTACAAGTGCAGGCGCTGCGGTGATGCCAGACGTAATGATTGTAGAAGGCGACTCAGAAACACATCCTCGGATTGAAGCTGTTAATATGGGGCCAGGTTTAGGCTTCTTACCAGGGGTGGTAATTGACCAGCATTTTTCCCAACGCGGACGCTTGGGACGTTTAATTTCAGCTTTGATACTAGAGCCTGCTGTTTTAGGATTTGGTATTGACGAGAATACCGCCATGATAGTGACAGATGACCAAATTGAAGTGATTGGTCAAGGCGCTGTCACAATTGTTGATGAATCAGAAGCTACGTATAACAATGCGGGCGAAATTTTGAAGGATGAGCCTTTGGCAATTTGCGGAGCAAAGCTTCATATTTTACCAAATGGCTTCAAATTTAACCTAAAAACTCGTCAACCTATCCTAAATAATGGCTCTGCGGTAAATGTGTCTGTACCAGCTGGCTCAACCAGTACTTAACTTTTAGCAGCTGCATTTAAATTGATTGAGTACTCAATACTTTTAGATTTTATCAAAAAGAATTCAGCAGTCAGCAGCGACACAAGGCATAAATATCTAGATCGGTTCACTTACCATTACCATTATTAAGTCTAGGGTAGGCAAAACTTTGCCCACCCTATAACTAATTAACGTCTCGCAGCTTGCGAGTGTTATCAACTAAACTTTGAGCAAATTGGTCGAACCTTTGGGAGAGTTTCTCATCTACCAGCTTGCCTTCAGGACTGAAAGCACCCCAAGCTTGTCCGATCGCAATTTGTTCTGGAATTACCCAACCATGCACCCATCTAATAATTAACCGTAGATCATTGAGAGCATTACTATTAGACTGACCACCCAAGACACTAATTAGTCCTGTTACTTTACCCGCCAGTTGGTCAAAGCTCATCAAATCTAAGGCATTTTTGAGGATACCACTAACTCCACCATGATACTCAGGTGTCGCTAAAATTAACCCATCGGCGCGACTGACTGTATCCTGCAACCGCTGAACATCTGGATACTCTGGATACTCTTTTGCGCCATTACAAAATGGTAGCTGCAACTGCCTTAAATCGAGAATTTCTACTTCTGCACCTAGAGCTTCTACCCTTTGCCCTGCTATAAGTAAAGCAAGCTGGGTATAGGAGTTGGGTCTTAAACTACCACCAATGCCAACAATTCTCACCATAATTAACCCACAAATTACTAAAAACACTAATATCACGTAATATCACGAGATTTTTTGAAAAGCGGAATCGTTATGATTATGTATATCTTAACGATTTGTATCAAAATGTGTCAAATGAAAATTTAGTGGTAGCAGTCAATACTTGCGGGGCGATCGCGCAACGATCAAGCTTGTGATCAAATATCTTAGGCTAGCTTAGTTGTCATCTCACTGGGGAATAAAATTATCCAGGCTGTTCAACTTCAGACAATAGCCGCAAGAAACTTGGGAATGGTTTTGTATGGAAGTTAAACTAGATAAGAAAGCTGTAATTTCCAGTTATTACAATTTTGAAGAGAAGAATAGGCATAAAACCATAGCTCAACTTGTGCCACCAGACAAAGGGTAATTATTATGACAAATTTGGGAAAAAAAGCATTGATAAAAGGGCAGTCGTCAAAACGCGTTGCTTGGGTTAGTGCTATGGCAGCTAGTTTGATTATGTTGCCAGGAATTTTCGGAAGTACTCCAGTCTTGGCACAAAAAGCAGAGAGTAACTCTCTAGATTATGGCGAGTTGATCAAGAAAGCGAAGGCGGGAGAAATTGAAAAAGTTGAGCTTGACGAAGCCGAACAGCTAGCAAAGGTTTATCTCAAGGGGCAAAAGGATAATACGCCGCCGCAACAGGTGAGACTTTTAGTGCAGAACACAGAGTTAATTAACATACTCAAAAAAGAAAATGTTGATTTTGGCGAAGTTTCCTCTGCTAACAGTCGAGCTGCTGTTGGACTGTTGATCAATCTCATGTGGATTTTGCCACTGGTGGCTTTAATGCTATTGTTCCTCCGGCGCTCTACTAATGCTTCTAGCCAAGCGATGAATTTCGGCAAATCCAAAGCTCGCTTCCAAATGGAGGCAAAAACTGGAGTTAAATTTGAAGATGTCGCTGGGGTTGAAGAAGCTAAAGAAGAACTAGAAGAAGTTGTAACTTTCCTCAAACAGCCAGAAAGATTTACCGCTGTAGGCGCACGTATTCCCAAAGGAGTGCTGTTAATTGGCCCCCCTGGTACTGGTAAAACTCTACTAGCAAAAGCGATCGCTGGAGAAGCAGGTGTACCATTCTTTAGTATTTCCGGTTCGGAATTTGTGGAAATGTTCGTTGGTGTGGGTGCATCTCGTGTGCGTGACCTCTTCAAAAAAGCTAAAGAGAATGCCCCATGTCTAATATTTATTGATGAAATTGACGCGGTAGGTAGACAACGGGGTGCTGGTATCGGTGGCGGTAACGATGAGCGAGAACAAACCCTTAATCAACTGCTCACCGAAATGGATGGTTTTGAAGGTAACACAGGCATCATTATTATTGCTGCCACTAATCGCCCAGATGTGCTAGATGCAGCATTACTCAGACCAGGACGTTTTGACAGACAAGTGATGGTGGATGCACCGGATCTTAAAGGCCGACTGGATATTTTGAAAGTCCATGCGCGGAATAAAAAGATTGATCCTAGCGTATCATTAGAAGCGATCGCTCGCCGCACTCCTGGTTTTACTGGTGCAGATTTAGCCAATTTACTCAACGAAGCTGCCATTCTCACCGCTAGAAGGCGCAAAGAAGCTGTCACCATTTTAGAAATTGATGCTGCTATAGATCGGGTCGTTGCAGGTATGGAAGGTACCGCTTTAGTAGACAGCAAGAGCAAACGCTTAATTGCCTATCATGAAGTTGGACATGCTTTATTAGGCACGTTGCTCAAAGATCATGACCCTGTGCAGAAAGTCACACTCATTCCACGCGGACAAGCGCTAGGATTAACTTGGTTTACTCCCAACGAAGAACAGGGGTTAGTTTCGCGTTCCCAACTCAAAGCCAGGATTACTGCTACTTTGGGTGGTCGCGCCGCCGAAGAAATTGTTTTTGGTAAGCCAGAAGTGACTACAGGTGCAGGGAATGACCTGCAACAGGTGACAACTATGGCACGGCAAATGGTGACACGGTTCGGGATGTCAGAATTAGGCCCATTGTCCTTAGAAAATCAAAGTGGAGAAGTATTTTTGGGACGCGACTGGATGAATAAATCAGACTATTCTGAGGAAATTGCCGCCAAGATTGATGCACAAGTACGCGAAATTGTCAACACTTCTTACATCAAGGCAAAAGAACTGTTGCAAGAAAACCGCATAGTTTTGGAGCGTTTAGTGGATTTGCTAGCAGAACAGGAGACAATTGAAGGTGATTTATTCCGCAAAATTGTTGCTGATAATGCCCAAGTAGCCGATGAAAAATTGGCTGTATCTCATTAAACAATAGGCAAAAGTCAATAGTCTATCAACTCCAAACTCGTTGCCAGGGTTCCCCCAGTTGAAGTAACTGCAATTCAGGAGCCAGAAGTCAGAATGAATGAGTGTGCGACTGGTTCCTGATAATTGGTTACAAGCCCAAACTACATCTTGCTGTGCTAATGTCCCTTATGGAGATAAAAATTAATAAATACTTTATATCTAATACCAATTCTTTATGCTCATGAACTAAACAATAAGCGCAGAGTTATTTCTCTTCCTCCGCGTTCCTCTGCGCTTCCCTTAGCGTTCCTACCCTGCGGGAAGGCGTACCCCTCCGGGGAAGCAAGCTACGCGTAGCGTCTCGTGAGAAGCGCCTATGCGTTAAAAAACAATCTCCTCCCTCATCCTCTCTTCCAGCACATCCAATAACCCATCCACATCCTTACCAGCTTGCTCAAAACAAATCGATGGTGCTGGTTCCGGTGCAAACTGAATTAACTTAATTTCCCCCTTCCCAATGCCAATCATCACAACTTCCACCTCGGGCTGATAATTCTCAACAATTCCCAAAATTTCCTGAAGCCGATTCTCAACTTTAATATTTAACTTCTCCATCTGCTCTTTCGGACAATAAACAAAATGTGGCGTTGGTTGCAAATCAATACCAACAGTACCCTGACTATCGCCATTTGCTAACCATAATCCCCAAAATAGTGCCGCCAATTCTTGCTGATTTGCTTTCACAAACTTATCCAACTGGCGACGCCACTTGTGATCACCTGATTCTGGTTGACTATTACCAAAAAACATAAATAATTTCGTAATTAATACACAAAACTTGGCGCGAAAGTTATTTTAAACCTGACTGTACACGCCAGAGACTAGAATAAATTTCATGTTTCTCCAACAGTTGCTCATGGGTTCCCGATTCTACTAATTTCCCATGTTCCATGACATAAATACAATCGGCATTGCGGATGGTGGAAAGACGATGTGCGATCGCAATTGTAGTTCTATCTACTGTAATCCGTTCGAGCGATCGCTGGATAGCCGCTTCTGTTTCATTATCTACTGCCGAGGTAGCTTCATCTAAAATCAAAATGGGGGGATTCTTTAAGACTGCACGGGCGATCGCAATTCTTTGTCTTTGTCCACCAGATAACTTTTGTCCTCTTTCTCCTACAATTGTCTCATAACCTTGGGGCAAATTAATAATAAATTCGTGCGCCTCAGCTACCTTCGCCGCCGTAATAATTTCTTGTTCTGTAGTCTCAAAACTGCCATAAGCAACATTCTCCGCTACAGTGCCATGAAATAGAAAGACATCTTGACTCACCAAACCAATACAACCGCGTAAATCTTGCAAATTCAAACTTTGCAAATCAATCCCATCCAGAGTAATGTTTCCAGCTTGCACTTCGTACAATCGCAACAAAAGTTTGACTAAAGTGCTTTTACCTGAACCAGTAGAACCGACAATTGCGATCGTTTTTCCTGCCGGAATATCCAAAGACAGATTTTTAATAACTGCAAATCTATCTTGATAAGCAAAAGTAACATTTTTAAATTGCACCTCACCGCGCACTTTATCCACAGGTAATGCTACATTTCCTGGATGAATAGCGATGGGAGCATCTAACAAATTCATGACCCGATTAGTAGAAGCCATTGCTCGTTGATATTGATCAAATGTTTCTCCTAACCTTGTTAAAGGCCACAGCAAACGCTGGATTAAAAACACTAATACGCTGTAAGTACCTACAGACATTTCTCCCGAAACTGCTGCCATCCCGCCATATAATAGTAATGCAGTGAAACCTACCAAAATCAGCATCCTAATTAACGGTACAAAAGCAGCAGAAAGAGCAATCGCCTTGGAGTTACTGCGGCGATAAGCGTCACTATCTAATTCCAAACGAGAGGCTTCATAAGCTTCGGCGGTGAAACTTTTAATAGTAGTAATTCCACTGATATTATTTGATAAACGCGAGTTCAGGAAACCTACCTTTTCCCGCACATCAGCGTAGCGAGGCGCAAGCAGTCGTTGATAAGCAAAGGAACCCCAGAGGATAAATGGCATTGGTGACAAAGCCATCCACGCCACACCAGGAGCCAAAATAAAGAAAGCAGCGCCAATAATTAAAACAGTTGCGGAAACTTGGATAATATCATTCGCTCCCACATCCAAAAACCGCTCTAGTTGGTTAATATCATCGCTAAGAATAGACATTAAACCGCCAGTGCTGCGTTCTTCAAAATAAGCCAATTCCAACTCTTGCAAATGTTTGTATGCATCTAAACGCAAATCATGCTGAATATTCTGCGCTAAATTCCGCCAAAGTCGAGCGTAGGCGTACTCAAAAACAGATTCTAGTATCCAAATAATCACAGTCAGCAAAGAAATAATTAAAAATTGCCCAAAGACATCGCGTATCCCTAACTGTGCAATTATGGAATCCTGCTGCTTGACTACCACATCCACCGCGACACCAATTAAGCCGGGTGGTGCCAAATCGAAAAATTTATTGAGGGTAGAATAAGTAGTCGCTAGCCAAATTTGTTTGCGATACTGGTGTCCATAGTCAAATAAGCGCTGGAGAGGATGCGCTGAATGTTTATGCCTTCTTGATAACCGATGAGATTTTAATCCAGTAGCCACGGATTTTTACGGTTGCGTGTAACTGATATTACCACGGAATAAAGTTCTGAGTCGTGAATGCTGAGTTTGGAATCTGAAGATTAAAGACTTGATTTAGTCAGACTGATGAGAAACTTAAACAAGTAACAAACTTTACTCCAGTCAAAGCAAAATTTTTGACTATTTACTACTCTCAGATTTATCCGTACTATTTTACTCAGCACTCATTACTCACATGGAGAAAGGAACTTGAAAAATCAGCAATTGGGAAATTGGCAAACCACAGTTTTGGGAATTGTGTTAGCAATATTGGTAATTATTGGACTAAATTCCTTTATTATTATCAACCCAGGACAAGCAGCAGTGATCAGTATCTTGGGTAAGGCTAGAGATGGCGCTTTATTGGAAGGTATTCACGTCAAACCGCCTTTTATCTCGGTGATAGATGTGTATGATTTGACAGTGCAAAAATTTGAAGTTCCGGCGGAGAGTTCTACTAAGGATCTGCAAAATTTATCTGCGAGATTTGCGATTAACTTTCGCCTTGATCCCATACAGGTAGTTGAAATTAGAAGGAGACAAGGAACCTTAGAAAATATTGTATCGAAAATTATTGCACCCCAGACCCAAGAAGCATTTAAAATTGCAGCAGCTAGAAGAACAGTAGAAGAAGCAATTACCAAAAGAACTGAATTGAAAGAAGACTTTGATAATGCTTTAGGCGATCGCTTAGACAAATATGGGATAATTGTGTTAGATACTAGCGTAGTTGACTTAGCGTTCTCACCAGAATTTGCAAGAGCTGTGGAAGAAAAACAAATTGCTGAACAGCGAGCGCAAAGAGCCGTTTATGTAGCACGGGAAGCTGAACAAGAAGCACAAGCAGACGTTAATCGTGCCAAAGGTAGGGCAGAAGCTCAAAGACTCTTAGCAGAGACACTCAAAGCCCAAGGAGGACAGTTGGTTTTACAAAAAGAAGCAATTGAAGCTTGGAAGAGTGGCGGCGCTCAAATGCCAAAAGTCCTCGTTATGGGTGGAGACTCAAAAAGCGGCGTTCCCTTCATATTCAACCTTGGGAATGTACCAAATCAACCTTAAAGCCGAGCGAAGTCGTTCGCGTAGCGTCTCGCAGAGAGGCTTTAATTCGAGTAAATAATACTTAGTAAGTTGGGCTAGTCCCAACTCAAATACAACAGCAAAATCAAGAAGATAATAAACGAAGTTTATGTCAACCTCCAATCATCACAATCTCACCGCTGAAGAAGCGAAGAAATTACTGAATAAATTCAACTGTCTAGATATCGCTCCTATCCTCAAGCCATCAGAAAAAGGTGTAATCCGTAATGCCTTAATTTTGCTCACTAAGCTTGCTGATTATCAAATTTTAGGAATTTGTGCTGATACAGCAGAAGAAGGAATACTGGCTATGAAGACCTATTCTCTGGCTTTAGGTTATGAGGCACCAGACAATTTACTTACGCCTGAAGGACCAGTTTATATCAAATTAAATGGCAAAAATGGTTTGTGTTATCTTGATTCTTATGCTGGTCATCATCGTGGAGTATTAGTATCTTGCCAGTCTTACGAAGAAAGCGGAATCAACGAAATGTATGGACATTTACCCTTGGATTTATTTGTATAGAATTCGGTAAATGTAGGTAAGCCATATACCTTACCTACTCCAATCTTTTCTTTCTTTGCGTCTCTGCGCCTACTCTTCTCTTCTCTACGAGAGGCTGCGCCAACGAGACGCTCCGCAAACGAGATCGCTAAGAGCGATTGCGTGAGATAAAAAATCTGTATATTAATGATTAAATTCTATGAGTATCATTACACTTCAATCAGTAAAAAAAGACTTTGGCATCAAAGAAATCTTAAAAGATGCTAGTTTTAGCCTTGATGCAACCGATAAAGTTGGCTTAATTGGTACTAACGGTTCTGGTAAATCAACCTTACTAAAAATGATCGCAAAATTAGAACCCATTGATAGCGGTCAAATTTTAATTAACTCTGGTTCTAAAATTATCTACTTACCCCAGCTGCCAGATTTAGATGAAAATCACACAGTTTTAGAGCAAGTTTTCGCTGACAGTGGCGAACACATGGCTTTGGTACGTGAGTATGAAGAACTTTCGGATAAATTGGCTCACTATCCAGATGATAGCCAACTGATGTCTCGCCTTTCTGTCGTGATGCAACGGATAGATACGAGTGGTGCCTGGGAACTAGAAACTAATGCTAAAATCATTCTCACAAAATTAGGAATTTCCGATTTTGATGCCAAAATAAGCACTTTATCTGGAGGCTATCGCAAACGGATTGCCCTAGCATCAGCGTTGCTAGCAGAACCCGATGTTTTGCTCATGGCTGAGCCGACAAACCATCTTGATGCTCTTTCTGTTGAATGGTTACAAAGTTATTTAAATCGCTATCGTGGCGCACTTTTTCTCATTACCCACGATCGCTACTTTTTGGATAAAGTTACCAATCGGATCATTGAAATTGACCGAGGCGACATTTACACTTACACAGGTAACTATTCATATTACCTCGAAAAGAAAGCCTTAGCTGAAGAATCTGCCGTAAGCAGTCAACGTAAACATCAAGGCTTGTTGCGGCGCGAGTTGGAATGGCTCAAAAAAGGGCCGAAAGCCAGAAGTACTAAGCAAAAAGCTAGAATTGACCGCGCTCATGCTCTCCGGGATACTGAATTTAAACAAGTTCAGGGTAAAGTTGATATCTCTACAGTTGGTCGTCGCATTGGCAAAAAAGTTATTGAATTAAATCAAGTTTCTAAAGCCTATGACGGACGTACCCTAATTAATAATTTTACCTACGAATTTAGTCCAGAAGACCGTATTGGCATCATCGGCGCTAATGGTGCTGGTAAATCCACTTTAATGGATATGATTATTGGGCGGGTTAAACCAGATTCCGGCGTTGCAGAAATTGGTACTACAATTCACATCGGTTATTTTGACCAGCATTCTGAAGAATTGCTCACAGGATTAAACGAAAATCAGCGCGTAATTGACTACATCAAAGAAGAAGGGGAATTTATCAAAATCACCGATGGGACTCAAATTACTGCTTCGCAAATGTTGGAGCGTTTTCTGTTTCCTGGTAATCAGCAGTATGCCCCAATTAATAAACTTTCAGGTGGAGAAAAACGCCGATTATTTCTGTTACGGGTTCTAATGAGTGCGCCTAATGTCTTGATTTTAGATGAACCGACAAATGATTTAGATGTACAGACATTGGCAGTATTAGAGGATTATTTAGAAGATTTTGCCGGATGTGTAATTGTAGTTTCTCATGATCGCTACTTTCTTGATCGCACCATCGACACAGTATTTTCCTTTGAAGAAGGCGGTAATCTCCGGCAATATCCAGGTAATTACTCAATTTATCTAGACTATAAAAAAGCTGAAGAAGCAGCACTGCAACAAGCTGCTAATACTAAAGAGAAGCCCAAAATTGCCGAAGTCCAAAATGTTACGGCTTCACCCAAAGGTGGAGAAAATCAAAAGCAGCGGAGATTATCCAATTGGGAAAAGCGAGAATTTGAGCAGTTGGAAGGCAAAATTGCCCAGTTAGAAGTTGAGAAAGCAAAAGTTGAGAAAACGCTAGCGAATGCTTCATCGGGGAATTATAGCGAAGTGCAAAAACTCTATGATCAGGTGGAAACGCTCAAGAAAGCGATTGATGTAGCGACTGAGCGCTGGTTAGAATTGGCAGAGATGGAGTCTTGATGGTGGGCATCTCACATTTGCAAATATGCCTAGCGATTAGAAATCGCGGCTAAACAGATAAAACCCACCTCCGTGGGTTCAAAACCCTTAATTTTTTATTAATCCGCATAGGCGGACTTTGTTTGTGTAGCTGCAAATTCTATTCGTCCAGTGCAAGATGTGAAATCTAATTGCTCAATATACCAACTAAAGTTGCCCAGCGGTTTACACCCGCTACATTGTAGAAGGTATTGAGAAAGGCGCGGCTGACACTGATAACGATGGCATGATTTCTGTAGATGAACTGCATGAATATGCCCGTAAAAAAGTGCAGGAAGCAGCCCCAGCGATGAAGCCAGAAATTTATGCTGTTAGGGAAGGCTTTAAAATTAAGTTAGCGAAAGCTCCTGTAGGCGATCCTCAATTGCAGTACCGTAAAGAAGTAGAGCGATCGGCTAGAGATGGTAAGATTTCACCTGTGGGTCGCCGCATTCTCAAGCGTCGGCAAAGTGAATTGGGTTTGTCAATTGAGATAGCAACCCAAATTGAAAGCGAAGTTTTGGAACCTTACCGCAAGTATCAAGAAAATCTCAAGGAATATGAAGAAGCGCTGGCTGAGGCGATACAACATGAAGGGATTTTGAGCCAGCATACATTGGAGGAATTGAAGCATTTACAGCAACTGTTGCAACTTAGAGATGAGGATATTGATCCGATTGAAGTGCCTATAGCGATAGGGAAAGACACAATCAAGCAATCTGAATCTCCACACCAAAAGTCTATTGATACCTTAATACAGAAAGAAGCAAAAAATCAATTAGTAGATATTAAATCTACAGAAATAGAACTAGCTGAACAGACAGAGTATAAAGACAAAAGGTTATTTCCAAATTTTACATCCCAAGCCATTAGAGTAATTATGTTAGCTCAGGAGGAAGCACGTCGCATGGGACACAATTTTGTAGGAACTGAACAAATTCTCCTGGGTTTGATGGGAGAAAGAACTGGGATTGCTGCTAAAGTGCTGGCCGAATTAGGTGTTACCCTCAAAGACGCACGTCATGAGGTAGAAAAAATTATTGGTAGGGGTTCTGGCTTTGTACCACCAGAAGTTCCCTTTACCCCCAAGGTGAAAAGCCTCTTCGAGCAATCGTTTAAAGAAGCTCATAGTCTGGGACAGAATTACATCAACACAGAACACTTACTCTTAGGATTAACTGAGGCTGGTGAAGGTGTAGGTCTCAAAGTGTTACAAAACTTGGGTGTTAATTTACAGAACTTAAGAGAACAAGTTTTGCATACGATTCACTTATCTGAAAGCTAAAATATACAATCTAGATAAACAAAATACGGCAATCCCAACACCTTTGCGATCGCTTGTCTTGTTTACAAGAGGCTTCCCTACGGGATGCTGCGCGAACGCTTTGCTTGCAATGACAGTGTTTCGCCGACAATTATATCGCTATTGATTAAAGCGCGATCGCTTTGTCTCTTTCAAACTGCATAGGCGTTGCCTATGCAGGCATTATTATTGTAATAAAGTTAATCGCATAACTCATTATCTCTGCTCTGAGCGGTTAGCAAGATATTCATCTATAGTCACGGACTCACCATCTTTATACTCAGCGCGAACTGCTTGAATTTCTGCCTGTGTTTCTGCATCGTCTTCATACAAAGCTTCTTCGGCTTCAAAAATTTGTTGCTCAATTAGCTCTTGAAGTTGACGTTTTTCTGTTAAATCAAGGGAAGATATTGCTTCTGCTAAAGTTTCTAAGGAGAGTTGTAGTTTAACAATGGCTGGCATTTTTCTCCTCTTGGGTGTGTTTTATTTGCATTTTAACAGTTATATTTTTGTCAAGCCCTCACGTTTATGGGGTGCGATCGCAGCAATTAGATTGCCTAACCCATGATTGCGATCGCACCTATCTCGCACAAACTGTAATTTTTGTCTACGCACTCCCCAATAAACAGGAGCGGTATCTCTCGTGTTGAGAACAGCATCACAACTTATGGGAGCGGTATCACAACTTATGGGAACAGCATCACAACTTATGGGAGCTGTATCACAACTTATGGGAGCGGTATCACAACTTATGGGAGCGGTATCACAACTTATGGGAACAGCATCACAACTTATGGGAACAGCATCACAACTTATGGGAACAGCATCACAACTTATGGGAACAGCATCACTCAAAGTTTTTATAAAGTTCAGACAATTATCTTTGTAAATACTAACATTAGTAATTAAAATCCGAAAAATTACTGCCATAACTTAAAAAATTATTATAAAAGATTGCGAGTTTTACTGAAGCAGAATGCACTTTAATTGAGGCAAGCTATCTGTAGAAGCATCTTAAAGAAGTAAATTTATGTCTCGAAAAAAACTGACATCCCGCGTTTTAGAAAAAGCTCAATTGAGATCCTCTGGAATGAAATCTATTGTTCCAAACATCATCTTTGATGAAAATCATAGTCTCGAAAAAATGATTGATTCAATTGAGGAGTTACGTAATACAGTTGATGTTTATAACACTGCTTTGTCTGTGGTTGACTCTTCTAAAAATAAAATTGAAGAGATGGAAAAAAAGTTGAGTCAGCTTTCTGAAAAGATGCTGATGGTGGTTGCTATCAAGTACGGCAAAGACAGCTACGAATATGAGATGGCTGGTGGTGTTCGTAGTAGCGATCGCACCCGTAAAATCAGATCAAGTCGCTTGAAAAACGTTACAGAGCAAGTATTAGATGAGAATGCTAAAGCTGCATAGTAGAAAATGACTCCTGTACAGACGCGATTAATCGCGTCTGTCCTAACTCTTTACTCAGCATTTAGCACTACTTTAATTACCACCTTGAACAGCTTTATAGACTAATTCAATATTTAACTCTAAATAAGTGGGCAATCTGTTCAGTCATGGAATCAAATCAACCTCACAAAGAGATAAAATAGTATTTATAAATGCCTTTAATTCGAGACATAGATTGACTGCATCCATTAAATTATTGTTTTTTAAAATCTTAGCTGCATCGCGTGTTTTACTATAACTGCGTTTTTTACCTAACTCAAATATTTCTTTAATATGATATGACGGAGATTTATTGTGATTCACCTGCTCAGGTAAGTCCCCTGGTGCTGACTTATTATGTCCAGCCAATTTTTGAATAGTTGACCAGTATGGTAATAGCCAAGCTTCAAAATCATACTGCGCTGCATGGGGATAAAAATTAGGGTTATTCCCCACCCACGTTTTCATTTTAGCTTTAGCATCTGCTGCATCTTGAAAATCATTAGTTCCTGTATAAACATCTGTTAATGCAATCACAGCATTGAAAGCATCTCTCCCCGTCAGTAAATTCTCAACCTTACGCCTAAGTTTTTCTTCTTTGGGAATCCGACCATCATCTGGTATAAACTGAAGTTTGGGCATCTGTTGTTGCAAGCGCAACTTGAGAAAATCTAATAAAATCTGCTTGAATGCCTTTTCTGTTGCACCCTCAACTAAAATCGCTATTCTCATGGACGACCACCTATTAAGTTCATTGCCCAAATTTGATCTAAACTATAATCTACTAGCCAGTGTTCTAAATCAAAAGAATCACCCCAAGTCATTGTAGTTAGTCCGTCTTCAACGTCACAAACTAACACTTCTTTTGGTTTTAAAAATCGGATTAATCTATCTGAATGAGTGGCCACAATTAGCTGAGTTCGTTGGCTAGCTTCTCGCATTAAATCAGCTAGTAATTCCAATAATTCTGGATGCAAACTAACTTCTGGTTCATCTATGAGAGTTACAGCAGTTAAATCTGAACTTTGCAGCAGCGTGACTAACCAGAGAAACCGCAAAGTCCCCTCTGATAGTTGGTGCGTGTAAAGGGGCTGAGAAAAATTTTTATCTTTCCATGTCATTGCTAAAGTTCCTGCTGCTACTGGTGGAAACGATAAACGCTCAAAATCTGGAAATGCCGCAGTAAGGGTATCTTCGATAATTTCAAATCGTTCTGGCTTGGTTTCTCGCAAATAATAAAGGCAGGAAACTAAATCTTCTCCATTAGAACCTGGTAAGGTAACTGGACGCATTGATTGCGGTAAACGAACTGGACTTTTAGGAGCAACATTTAATGCTCCATAAAAACTACAGGAAGCTAATCTTTTCCGCAGACTCTCTGGTTGTCGGTACATTTTGGGAACTTGAGAAAGAGAAGTTTCTAAGGGATTATGATCCCAATTTGGACGCACAAACTTTTGAATCTCTGGATTAAAATACGTAACATCTAAACCACGAGCTTCAATGTGCTTAGATGGTTCTAATGGATAGGGATCATTTTGCTGAGTAAGTGTTTCTAAAACAATTTCGTATGCTAATCCTTTAGGAATGATTTTGAGATAATAGTCGAGTGGTGCATTGTCTGGGACACTCATTGATAATGAAATGGCTAAACTATTAGCTTGATCCCCAGTCATGATCTCACTCAGACCACTTAAATCTGAAATCTTTGGCTCTAACTGACCTTTTGCGGATGCTGCTAAGAGTAAAAAAATCTCTAAAAGGGAAGTTTTACCTACACCGTTAGCACCAATCATGACAGTCAAAGGTCGCATATTGATTTGTACATCATAGAGGCGACGATATCCTTCAATTTTTATACTTTCAAACGAGTTCATAATATAGTTATTGCCAACTGTTAGACCTATTGCTCTTTACTTTCCACACTTTCTGAGCTTCCCCTACTGTAAAACCTTAAGACAACTCTTGGCAGTGTCTACAAAATCTGAATAGAGCAAAACAGGCGTTAGCATAATAGCAAAATCAGCAGATAATACATATAGCCAGTAATTAGCTAGCGTCCGCCAAAAACCACTCATGCCGCAAAATAACCAAACCGCCGTCGAATTCCGCAATGTCACATTTAGCCGCAATCATCGCCCTTTAGTGTCAAATCTCAATTTCACCATCCGCCAAGGAGAAGCGCTAGTATTACTTGGACGCAGTGGAAGCGGCAAAACTACAACAATGAAGTTAATTAATCGCCTATTTACACCCACACAAGGCGAAGTTTTATTTGATGGTATTCCCACAACTCAATGGGATGAAATTAAACTGCGGCGCAAGATTGGTTACGTAATTCAAGAAATTGGTTTATTTCCTCATTTCACTGTAGAACGCAATGTCGGTTTAGTTCCGGCTTTGGAAGGTTGGCAACCCAAACAAATTAAAACGCGAGTTTATGAATTGTTGCAATTGGTAGGCTTGGAACCTGCACAATTCGCCGGACGTTACCCGCACGAACTTTCGGGAGGACAAAGGCAAAGAGTCGGTGTAGCCAGGGCTTTAGCAGCAGATCCGCCAGTATTGTTGATGGATGAACCCTTTGGCGCACTAGATCCGATTACGCGCCTAGAACTTCAACAAGAGTTTCGGCATTTGCAGCAAGAATTAGGCAAGACAGTTGTTTTTGTCACCCATGATATCCAAGAAGCCTTTGTTTTGGCATCAAGAATTGGTTTAATGTATGGTGGAGAATTGGTAGTATTGGAAACAACAGATGAATTTATGCGATCGCAACACCCAGAAAGCCTAGCCTTTCTCCAATGTATGCGTTCCCCCAAAGACACTTTATGAAAGATTTCTTCCTCGTTAAGTATGCTCCAGAAATCCTTCAGCATACTCTAGAACATTTATTTTTGGTGAGCATTGCGATTGGAATTGCCATATTTGTAGGCATTCCATTAGGTATTTTGATTACACGCAAAACCTACCTTCGCCAACCAATTCTGGGTATAGCAAATATTTTACAAACTATACCTAGTTTGGCACTGTTTGGCTTACTTATTCCCATTGCCGGAATTGGTGTAGTACCAGCAATTATTGCCTTGACTTTATATTCTTTTTTACCAATAATTCGCAACACCTACACAGGGATCACTAATGTAGATCCAGCGATTCGAGAAGCAGGCCGAGGAATGGGGATGACAGATACACAATTGTTGTTGCAAGTTGAGATTCCCTTGGCATTGGGAGTGATTTTAGCAGGGGTACGAGTAGCGACTGTAATTGCCATTGGCATTGCAACCATCGCAGCGGCAATTGGTGCTGGTGGTTTGGGAGTGTTTATTTTTCGGGGAATATCAGTAGTGAATGATCAGTTAATTTTAGCCGGGGCGTTTCCGGCGGCGGTAATTGCATTACTGGCTGACTTAATAATTGGCTGGATAGAGAATAAACTAAAAGTTAAAAATTAAGCAATTCATGAAAAGATTTTTGGGATTTTGCTGTTTAAGTTTTGCTTTGTTACTGATAATTACTGGCTGCACATCAAATTTAAGTAGTAGCAGTGGTGGTAATATTATCATTGCTTCCAAAGATTTTACTGAACAAGATATTTTAGGAGAACTTTTAGCACAGCAAATTGAAGCGACAACTAATTTAAAAGTAGATCGTCGTCCTCGTTTGGGTGGTTCTTTCATTTGTCATAGCGCTATTACTTCCGGTAAGATTGATGCATATATTGAATATACAGGCACAGCTTTTACTGGAATTTTAAAACAAAAAGCAGTAAGCGATCCTAAAGAAGTTTACGAGAAGCTAAAACAAATATATGCTCAGGAATTCAATTTGGAAGTAATGCCATCTTTGGGTTTTGAAAACACTTTTGCAATGATTATTCGCGGTGAAGACGCTAAACGCTACAACATTCAAACTCTCTCGCAAGTTAGTCAGTATACCCCGCAGTGGCGCGGCGGTTTTGGCTATGAATTTTTAGAGCGTGAAGATGGTTTTCCGGGATTAGCTAAAACTTATGGCTTACGCTTTGCGAAACCTCCTCAAATTATGGATTTAGGTTTAGTATATCGGGCGCTGATTCAAAAACAGGTGGATATGGTGGCAGGTAGTTCTACAGATGGCCAGATTTCTCGCTTGGGTGTAATGGTGTTAAAAGATGATAAACACTATTTTCCTCCTTATGAAGCAGCACCGATTTTTCGTCAAGAAATTTTAGAGAAATATCCAGAATTAAGAAAAGCGATCGCACAACTTGCGGGAAAGATTTCGGCAGATGAAATGCGACAGTTAAACTATTTAGTTGAGGGAGAATTACGTCATATTAAAGATGTTGTCCAGGAGTTTCGGAAATCGAAGGGATTAGGTTGATCTCAAGGATAGGCAAGTAGCCACAGCTACGCCCATTATAGACATCTCCTATACCAGGTTCCTGTTTACCCATTACTGCCTGTCTAATGTTGTCCACGCAAAAAGTTTCTTAACCACCTAATCGCTTCGCTTGTTGTTTGCTCATTTGCAATTTGGAGACATTGCTGTACAATTTCTCCGACATTAAGAAAGTAGCTGCTTTCTGTAAGTACATAACTTTCTCCCTGCAATCTATAAATTAATAATCGATTACTTTTTAGTATCCAGACCTCTGGCACTCGATAAGGTAAATAATCATTAACGTCGGTGTAGCTTGTCACATCTATTTCAATTACTAAATCTGGTGGTGGTTCTGACTCCCAATCAATTCTTTTTTTGCCTACTACCGCTCTCCAATTTTCAATATAAAAGCAATAGTCTGGTTCAATACCACTAATTTCTGGCAAGCTCATGGTGATGGGCGTAAATGATTCGTATATGCGGTTTAAGTGGTCAAGTAGAGCTATTATGATCAATGCCAGCAAGCTTGCATCTCTTCCATGCTCTGGTAGCGGTGCCATCAGTAAAATTTCTCCTTTTCGATATTTAATGCGAGGCAAAGAGCGATCGCCTAGTTGCTGACTCAATACTTGATAGTCTTGCCAGTCTCCTAAAAGTTTCACCACCGCGCCAGGTGGTAACTCAATTCTTTGTGGTGTGATTACGGTATCCATGATTATTTAGGATTGCTATATAAGTTTATTTTCCCTGCAAAACTTCATAAAAAACAAATGTGTATCAAATGCACACCTTAACGGTAGGCTAAGAAATATCAAACAAAATGGCATAAAAATGCTTACTGTTGCTAAATCAAAGCGGGTTGCCATCGCAATCTTTTCTTTCGGCGTTCTACTGTACAGCCAAGTAGCATCAGCCGCCTTAACTTTACCCCTACGCAGCAAAAAGGGAATGGTGGTTTCAGCCCATCCCCTAGCAAGTGAAGCAGGAATTTTGATGTTACGCAAAGGTGGTAATGCAGTTGATGCAGCCGTAGCCACAACCTTTGCAATTTCCGTAGTTGAGCCTTTTTCGGCGGGAATCGGCGGCGGCGGATTTTTGTTGATGCACTCTGAGAAAACTGGCGATATCAAAGCCTTAGATTTCCGCGAACGCGCACCCCTGAAAGCTACAAGAAATATGTATCTTGACGCAAAAGGAAAGGTGCGCCCGAATGCAAGTATTAGTGGTTATTTGGCAGTAGGAACACCAGGAACGGTGGCAGGACTTTATGAAGTGCATCGTCGCTATGGTAAACTTTCTTGGCAAGAAGTGGTGAAACCTGCGATCGCACTTGCTAAAGATGGCTTTATTCTGGGCGATGTCGCAACTTGGCGTTTTCTGCAAACAAATCAATCCGCCAAGCAAGCACTTCTTAAGAATCCAGCGTTGCGGAAAATTTTCACTCGCAACGGCGAATTTTATCAACCAGGAGAGAAGTTGATGCAGCGTGATTTGGCACGCACTTTAACAGCAATTGCTCAGAATCCCCAAAGTTTTTACACCGGAAGTATTGCTCGCGCGATCGCTTCTGATATGGTAAAAAATAGTGGTTTAATTACCCTGGAAGACTTGAAAGCCTACAAACCAATCTGGCGCACTCCCGTTTGTGGAAACTTTCGCCAAGCTAAAATTTGCTCAATGCCACCACCATCGTCGGGAGGGGTTCATCTGTTGCAGATTTTAAATATTATCGGTGAAACTGGTTTAAAATCTTTAGGATGGCATCATCCCGACGCGATACATTTAATGGTAGAAGCCATGAAGATTGCTTACAGCGATCGCTCAGAATATTTAGGCGATCCTGATTTTATTAAAGTCCCTGTACAAGAGCTGCTCAGTCCAGCTTACGCTAAAAAACGTCGTCAAGAAATTAATATGCAAATGGCTAGACCCTCGTCCGAAGTCAAGCCAGTAGATAAAGAGACACTACAACGTTTTAGTCAAGCTAATAATCAGAGTTTGAGAGAAAATATCATCCCGTTATCGGATCAATCTCTCAAACTACACGCAACTCGGCATGAATCGCCCCAAACCAGTCATCTTACAGTTGTAGATGAACAACGCAACGCCGTGAGTCTGACTTTCACAATTAACCTCAGTTTTGGTGCTGGTGTGGTGACACCGGGAACTGGAATCGTCCTTAACAATGAAATGGATGATTTTGCTGCTGCGCCAGGAGTGCCTAATGCCTTTGGTTTAGTTGGTAACGATGCAAATGCGATCGCACCCCGTAAAACTCCTTTATCCAGCATGACTCCCACAATTGTCACAGAAAATAATCATTTCCGTATGGCAGCGGGTGCGCCTGGTGGTTCTATGATCATCACCCAGGTTTTGCAAGTGATCCTGAATGTTTTGGAATACAACATGGATGTTGGTGCGGCTGTTTCTGTTCCACGCATACATCATCAATGGCTTCCCGATCAGTTGCGTGTAGAATCCTGGAGTTTGGATGCTCTAACTATGCAAGAATTACGCCGTCGGGGGCATAAAATTAAGGAAACTGCTCCTTGGGGTAATGGTAATGCGATCGCAGTTACAGCCGATGGAACTTTAGAAGGGGCCGCTGATCCTCGCGGTGAAGGTTCCCCTAGAGGATGGTGAGGGAGACAAGGGGGACAACAAGAAAAATAATAACTCCTAATGACTAATGACCAATGACCAATGACTATTGATTTTGGACAGTTGATTCTGTGTAACTGCTGTTGCCAAACTCGTTTGCCCGTGCGCTAGGTACTAATGTCCAACCTGCTTTGAGAAGCTTTTGATAAGTTGCCCAACCTTTAGAACCACCTGGTATTTGATAATCTGGGACTGCAAAATGTCCAAAAGCTGTGTAGGGACGCCAACCTTGACTAGGTTCTGTCTGCAAATACAAAATTTTCTCTCCGTCGCCACCAGACTTAGGTAACCAGCACATTTGTCGAGGCATTGCAAACTCCTTTGCTTTTAGTTAAAAACGCATAATGGCAGACTTTTGTCAAGCCATACATCACCCTTATGGTGTACTTTTTTGCCTAAAACTTTAGACAAAGTGTAATTAAGTTTTATCCTTTTATAGGATAATTACTTAACAAGTCATACCCTGAGAAAGCTGCTAATAAGACACAAAGATCAGCAGCTTTTCTTTAACTAAGGGAGATTTTTCTAATGTTATCCGCACTTTTTATGATCGTGTGTAACAATAACTACTATTCTGACTGAAGTTTGCAATCAGACTATTTGTTTTTCTGATTACATAAACGCAGATTTTGGAAATTACTTATAAAGTTCCGTTGGTAAAAAACTAAGTTAAAACACATCTAAATTGCAATAATAAGTAATTTAGTCAATCAAGTAGGATTTAGCAAGATGAAAGCAGTCGGTATTTACACCCTTGCGAATGATACTGTATTTGACCAGTTAGTTGCCTTACTAAATAGTATTGAGGTCAATGTTAGCCAAGACATTCCTATATGTGTTATTCCTTATAATAACCAATTAGAGAAGGTTAACCAGGAAATTAACTCTAGAAAAAATGTTGCCCTGTTTGAAAATAGGGAATCTATGCAACGGTGGGATAATTTTGCCAATGAAGTTTGGGCTGTACATCCAGCAGCAAAACAAGGGCGTTTATCTCGCAATTCTTGGCATCGCAGCCCCTTATTAAGAAAGCTGTGTACTTTTGATGGGGAATTTGAAAAATTTGTGTTCTATGATGCTGATAGTTTAGCAATGAAACCCCTAACTAATCTATTAGATAAGCTTGATAGCTACGACTTTGTATTTGATGATTGGGAGCATAAAAAATCCAGAGAAAATACAGCTTTGAATTTATCTATTATAGAAAAGACTGGTTTGTATAAAGAGGAGGATATACATTCTAAACTGCACTGTTCTAGCTTCTTTGCATCTAAAAAAGGTATTTTTGCTCCGTCGGAGTTGGAATCTTTGAAGAATTTGTTAATTGAAGAGGATGAAATTCAATGGGTACGCAAATGGTGGGATGATGCCTTTTTGTTCAACTACATGACATTAAGGTACAATCGCCCACTTTTCAACTTGACACTTAGCCCTAATGGTGCAGATAGAACTGGTAACTGTGCTAATGCAGATCCCTTTGCGAATATTAATAATGTTCTTTACAACCAAGACGGATTAAAACCCATTTATCGTCTTCACTACATGAGCTATTCTTCTGTAGATTTCGCCCGATTATGTCAAGGAGAAGATATTAATATTCGCTATCGAGACGAATTTTTATACTATCGTTTTCTCAAACAACCAGAAAAAAAACCAACACGACTAAAACCACCTAGTTTGATTACAAAAACTAATAGGTTATTCAACAAAACTTTGAAAAAAATTCAAATCAGCATCTCATAAGTCTGCCTATAATGAGCGGCATTATCGCTAGATATTTCAGTAATTGGTAATGGTAAATATGTAGTGATAGCCCTCTGAAATCTGTAGATTTAGATCCTCAACTTCTTGAATAAGTCGAGGATATAGACAGCAAATTGGGTTATTAGAAAGATGGCGCATACAACTTATCGCCGACAATCTGGCGAATTGTCTCTACTAATTGGGTATATGCAAAGTTAGATAAAACTGGTTTTGCTCCTTGTAACTGAATTATTTGATCTAAATCAATCCATGACTTGCAACCGCCATATTTAGGGTGGTAAGGAAAGTCTTGCTCTTGGGCTAGTTTATAAGTCCGCAGGAGGAGAATATAAAGGGGCTGACGTGGTTTCCATTTGAGGCGATCGCTAATAAAATGCTCGTTCCAAATATGAAAAGGAAGCAAGGCGTTGACAATAAATTCGTCACTAACTGGCAAAATGTCGGTGATTTCAGCCCAACTACCGATGCGAACTGTTTCTGGATGCCAACCGGATGTTACTGGATAAACGCGATTGGCATCCTCAGCTTTGAGCATGAAAGCTTGTTGATGTTCATAGGTAGGATAAAGCAAAATCTGCTTGTGAGCAACTTGGAAATGTCCATTTCGTTCATGGATACCGCCTTTGCGGAGCAACATAATTGTTTTGCCGCTTTCCAAAGCATTTACGGCGACTGCCCATTCTTTGAGGGCATGAAAAGTTGTAGTCAATTCCATCAGCATCTACTGTAACTCTGATTTAATTTCAACCTAAAATCGATAAAGTGTGAAACTATCCAAGGAAATGAATTAGGAAGCAGTTATGGAAAAGCGAGCGCTAGGTACTTCTAATCTAAAAATCACACCCATCTTGATGGGAACTTGGCAAGCTGGTAAAAAAATGTGGGTAGGAATTGAGGATGCTGATTCGATTAAAACCATCCGAGCAGCATTTGAAGCTGGTATCACCACAATTGATACTGCTGAAGCTTATGGTCAAGGTCACTCTGAGCGAATTGTCGCTGAGGCTTTATCTGATGTACGCGATCGCGTGGAATATGCCACGAAAGTTTTCGCTAACCATCTAAAGTATGAACAAGTAATTGAAGCTTGCGATCGCTCACTAAAAAACCTTAAAACTGATTACATCGACCTTTACCAAATACATTGGCCCTCCGGCGCTTTCAATAGTGAAATAGTACCTATTGAGGAAACTATGAGCGCTCTTAACCTGCTCAAAGAACAAGGTAAAATTCGGGCGATTGGTGTTTCCAATTTTTCCGCCATCCAGTTAGCAGAAGCAGCAAATTATGGACGTATTGATAGTTTACAACCACCCTATTCTTTATTCTGGAGGCAGGTAGAACAAGATGCATTGCCTTATTGTATTGAAAACAATATTTCTATCGTTGCTTATTCGCCTTTAGCGCAGGGGTTGTTAACAGGAAAATTTGCTCTCGATCATAAATTTGATCCAACAGATAACCGTGCTAAAAATAAACTGTTTCAAGGCGAAAACTTTGAATATGCTCAACAAGCGCTACAAAAGCTGCGTCCCATAGCCCTCCATCATAATTGTACCCTTGCCCAGTTAGCTTTAGCGTGGTTAATTGCCCAACCCCAAACAAATGCGATCGCCGGGGCGCGTTATCCTGAACAAGCACTAGACAACACATTAACTGCCAAAATTCAACTCTCTGCCGCTCAATTGGCAGAAATTGATACTATTGGACGTATTGTGACCGACCATCTAGATAACAGTCCAATTATGTGGAATTGGTGACAATACAGTTTGGTTAGCCATGCTGGTCTCTCCAAGATCCCTTCAAATCTCTTAAAAAGAGGGTTGGGGATCAAATTTCTGGAGCTAGATTGCAAAATATAACAAAACGTCAACTTTAATAAACCAAGGCTTGCAACTTACAAATTACGTGATAACTTAAATAGTAGGACACCAAACCAAATAAAACCAAACTAAAAGGGTAAATGACTTAGTGTCTCCTGTCATCATCCCAAGCAAATTTCAGCATATCAAATATTATAGAAGTGGCAAAAAGCCTGACGTAGAAGGCAAAGCCAAATCCTAAAGCGGAAAAACGCAAAAATGCTGAATTTGTTAGTTTTTCAATCCACCCTAGTTATTAACTTTCAATTACTAAATTAGTTTAACAATTTGAAACCTGTGAACTCGATAAAACCTGGTCAACCCTGACCAGGTTTTTGGTATTTTATTGGAATATAATTTTCTCCGTCTGGCATCAAATAAGACTCTGGCTAATTTTCCAGCAGGGAATAAAATAGAACAGCAACATATCCTGGTAGGAAAATTTGATGAAAAATTATAGCTTTTTGAATAAAATTACTACAGCTATTATCATAGCGACCCTTTCTTTTTCCTGTGAGTCTTCTGTCACCAGAAAAGCAGAACAGGCAAAGGCAACTGACAAACCGAAGCCACAACCAAATCTTGTCTATGGCGATTTAATCATCAAAGAACAATCAGATTATTTGATGATTCCAGTTAATCTTCCAGAGCAGAATCAAAATAAAGGAATTGATTCAAGCCTTTCACGTTCTTATGAAAGAAATAACCAATTATATAACATTATATTTTATCGTAAGCAAGATGGTGCATCGCATCTTTTATTAAATAAAAAAGCTATCATCACCTCCTTCGATTTATTGGAAGTAAAAGCGGTAGACAAGCCGCCTACAAGAGTTTGGTTGTATAGAATCCTTGACCAAGATACAAATGGAGACAAAAAATTCAATAGTGAAGATGCTACTCTTGGCTATCTTTCTGATTTGTCAGGTAAGAATCTCCAGCAAATTACCCCAAACAATACTAAAATTATCAATTGGGTTGTTGTTCCAAGTCAAAATGCAATTTTTCTAAAAATTATCAAAGACTCGGATAATGATAAAAAGTTTACAGAAAAAGACAAAACAAATTTTGTTAGGGTTAACCTCGATAAAATCGGTATGGGAACTGAGATTATTAGTGAGCAAATCGAGCAAGAAATTAAATCCTACGTTTTTAAATAATTAAACAAGTGTGTCTTCAACTCGACTTTAGTCATTGTTGAATCTAATAGTGCACTGTCAGCTAAAATTTCTTTGCTCTTTAGCGATCGCCTTTCTGCAATGGTGTAGATTGGTTTTTATCTGGATGGCGATCGACAAAAGTTGCCGAGACTTAATAATCCATAAAGTTGGCAATTTGCAGATTCTCAGTAATGTCTCCAAAGTTTATTAAGAGATGGGTAAGATGCCCGGATTGAATACACAACTATGCAGATAGGAACTATGCTGTATTTGTAAAGCCAATGTTATGTGCGGTGAAGCAGTGGTACTTCTGATAAGCTGTCGTGCCTATTAATTGCATATAATTAATATTTATACAAATAACAGTACGAAGTGCTACGCCTACATACTTAAGTATAAAACAGTTTAAATGTCTATGAAGATTTGAATAAATATCGTATTTTAATTTGCGTAAGCGAAGCTCGTCGTAGACATCGCTAAAATTAAATACCCAGAAACCTATTAACACGAGATAATAATAAATTCACACCACCCTCAGCTGTTGTCCCATCACCCATTACAGAACTTGTTTTGGCTTGGTTTAGGTAATTTACTTCACAGCCACAGGGTCGAATTTTGCAAGTAGTTCTGAACCAAATTATGAAAACATCCACCAAATTGCTAGCTCGCCTGGAGTATTACTACCAGCAAATCAAAACAATCATCCTGACTCGGCAGAATCCGATTACGGGTTTACTACCTGCGAGTACAGCGATTACAGCCCACGGCGATTACACTGATGCCTGGGTGCGAGACAACGTTTACAGCATTTTGGCAGCTTGGGGTTTAGCCCTTGCATACCGCAAGGTAGACGACGATGAGGGACGTACTTATGAACTAGAACATAGTGTCATCAAACTGATGCGCGGGTTGCTGTTTGCGATGATGCGACAGGCTCATAAAGTAGAGACATTTAAACATACTCAATCGCTACTAGATGGACTGCACGCCAAATACAATACCGCAACTGGTGACATTGTTGTTGGTGATGATGAATGGGGACATTTGCAACTTGATGCCACATCTATATTTTTACTGATATTGGCGCAAATGACGGCTGCGGGATTGCAAATAATTTATACGATTGATGAAGTGAATTTCGTCCAAAATTTGGTTTACTACATTGGACGAGCTTACCGTACACCAGATTACGGTATTTGGGAACGTGGTAATAAAATTAATCGTGGTAGTGCTGAGTTAAACGCCAGTTCTGTAGGTATGGCAAAAGCTGCTCTAGAAGCTATCAACGGACTAGATTTATTTGGGGTGCGTGGTAGTCAAGCATCAGTAATTCATGTGCTACCAGATGAAATCGCCCGCGCCCGGATTACCTTAGAATCCTTATTACCGAGGGAATCTGGTTCCAAAGAAATTGATGCGGCGCTGTTGAGTATTATTAGTTATCCTGCCTTTGCAGTGGAAGATTTGCAGTTACGCGATCGCACCTTTAACGATATTATCAATAAACTCGCAGGTAAATACGGCTGCAAACGCTTTCTGCGTGATGGACACCAAACCGTTTTAGAGGATAATCAACGCTTACACTACGAACCCTGGGAACTCAGGCAATTTGAGCATATTGAATGCGAATGGCCGTTATTCTTAACTTATTTAGTTCTAGATGGATTATTTCGCGGCGAGCAAGAACAAGTTGAAAAATACCAAGAGCTTTTAGAATCATTATTCATAGAACAAGATGGTTTGCGTTTGTTGCCTGAACTTTATTATGTTCCAGAAGAAAACATAGAAGCAGAAAAGTTAGCACCCCAAACGCAACCACGTTTACCCAATGAAAATATTCCTTTGGTGTGGGCGCAAAGTTTATATCTTCTCGGTCAAATGTTAAGTGAAGGATTATTGGCGGTTGGTGATATCGACCCATTGGGAAGACATTTGTGTGTAGGAAAACAGCGTGAGGCATTGGTACAAATTGCCTTGCTAGCTGAAGATGAAGATTTACAAGCAAAACTAGAAGTTCATGGAATTGAAGCCCAAATACCCACCCAAATAGAACCGATTCAGGTGAGAAAAGCTGGAGAACTTTCAGCTATTTATACTCAAATTGGACGCAACGACAAACTTGGTTTAACCGGGCGTCCGGTGCGCCGTTTGCGGAGTTTAACAACATCTAGAATATTTAGGATCGGCGGTGAGACAATTGTATTTCTGCCATCATTTTTAGACTCCCAACAGTTTTATTTAACCCTTGACTACCATTTTCTGCTAGATCAAATCAGAAGCGAACTGGCTTACATTCAAAAATATTGGAGCGATTTAGGGCGTCCTACTCTGACTTTAATGTTGACGCACACGATGTTAGAAATCGGTTCTGAGGCATTGTTAGAACTGATGCAAGAACTCAAAGATGGTGTTTGTAACGGTGTTCGGGTGAAATTAGGGCGGCTAAATCAGTTAATGCTGACAGCTGGAATCCAAAGAATTGATTTTCTCCAAGACGCAGAATTTTCCCTATCGCCAGTGAAAAATGCCGGATTACGTTGTTATTACCTGACTTATAATCCTGAGAAAATCTGGCGCTTAAGACATACCCAAGAATTTCAGATGGAGTCTGAAACCAACTTGGAATTATTACTTTCCTATTTGCGCTTATCAGAGAATATCTACGAGCAAATTGAGTTATTGCAAACTTTAACTCGCTTGCAGGGAATGAAATTTGATACAGGCTATGGCGATCTGGGATATCCTGTCACCGTAGCCGATTTACTAGATGAAGTTTACACCAAAGCTGGAGATTTAGGTCTTTGGGCAGTGGTACGTCGGGCTGCTGGGTTGCGGCTTATGGTTGATATCAGCCTATCAGATACAGTGACAAGTATATTGGTACGGGGTAAGCAAATTGCTGTAGGTAAAGCTTACAGTGAGGCGTCCTTGATTACCGTCCCCATGTCCCCCAATGAAATTACCGATAAAATTAATCATTTTTGTGGTGAAGACATACGCGATCGCGTTCTAACACAAGAAATTTTAATCTATCTTGGTATCTTAATTCGAGCAGAACCTGAACTATTTCAAGGACTACTGACGCTGAGAGTCGGCTATCTCATATTATTAATTACCAGCGAGTTAGCGGGGGAATTAGACGTTACTCAAGATGAAGCTTATGATCGCTTAATGCAGCTTTCACCCTCTGATGTGAAAATGCGCTTGCGTCAGGTATTAGCTAAATATAGTGGCATGAGTAACCTGTTGCGCCAACAAGAATCACTGCACGTCAAGCAAAAAGAAAGTGATATTGCTTGGGTGGTATTACCAGTAATAGAAGAAGAAATACAAATCCCCCCAGGTGGTTGGCGGCGGTTTCGCCAAGCAGAGGGTGTGACAGGACGTGTACCAAAAGAGTTTTTCAAGCAGGTTTGGCTATTAATGCGACATTGTAAGGGTCTAGTAATTGGCGATAAATTAGAACGTCGCAATCGTTTAGATAGTGAGATAATGTTGTCGGAAATGACAGCAGGGGAAAGAAATTTTGCTCTGTTAGTTGAGCATTTGCTGAATAAAATCGAAGCTCCAGAATACCGACAAGTTAATATTGAAGCATTAATTGAATTAGCTGCGATCGCCGCTAATAATCCTAACTTGCAAGTAGAAGAATATATCGTGTTGGATGTGTTAATTGGTCATGCAGTACGATTGGCATGGTTAGAAAACCATTCCGATAGAGGCGATCACTATGATGAAGATAAGGCGCGTGCGTGGCGATCGTTTTACAATACCTCTCCTAGAGATTGCGCTAGTTATATTTTGAAGGCATTCAGGTTCTTGACGGAATTTGTGAAGGATTTTTAAACGCAAAGGGAAGCGCAGAGGAACGCAGAGGATGAGAGAGAATGAGTTGAGTGGGATGATTATTGGGTGTGCGATGAGGGTGCATAGTGCTTTGGGTCCTGGTTTATTAGAGTCGGCTTATGAGGTGTGCTTGGATTATGAGTTGAAGGAAGTCGGGTTGAATGTTGGTAAGCAAATTCCATTGCCCTTGGTTTATAAAGATGTGCAATTGGAATGTGTTTATCGATTAGATTTGATAGTCGAAAACCAAGTAATTGTAGAGATTAAATCTGTAGAATCCTTCCACCCGATTCACTCCATTCAACTCCTAACCTATCTCAAACTAGCAAACTGCAAACTAGGTCTTCTCCTCAACTTTAACGTCCTCCCCCTCAAAGAAGGCATCAAACGCATAGCCAACAACCTCTAACTCCTCCTTCACGTTCCTTTGCGTTTAAATCTACTTAACAGAAACAGCATCAACATCAATGGTGCTTGCGCTCGAAGTAGAACCCTCAGTAGTATTAGGTACTTCAGTCCCCAGATCACCTTTACGAGCTTTCCAGCCCTCAATTACTAGCCCAGACACCTCAGTAACTAGCAGCGTCAAAAGGAAAACATCATCAATCTGTCCCACAACGGGTATAAAATCTGGGGCAATATCAATCGGACTGACCAAATAGAATAATGTTCCCAAAATTACCCACCAACGGTACTTGGGGTTACGAAGCAAATTCTGATACCAAGTGTAAAGTGATTGGATTGAAAATTTCATATTTTGAACCTCCATTTATTTTTAATTTTGACAAATTATGCCAAAAACTCCCGGTGGGAATAACCGCCCTAGTTAGTCTGGAAGACGCTACTCGTAATCCGTCACCAAAAAATCCCTCTACTTAATGCTTGGTGAAGGAAGTGAGTTTATCATTCAATTACCTATCCAGCAGCAAGTTTGTCCAGCAATCTAAGTCAAATACGCCATGCTTGCACTATCTTTTTAGGTTTTCGAGAAATTTATATTTTGGAAGTCCCTCATTTTGCATTAATCTCTAGAATTAAAATGCTTTAGCACATTTGCTCTAGTCATGCAGGGAGGAAACTTAAACAGTGGATATTTTAGATTTGTTTTACAAGGGCGGTCCAGCGATGTGGCCTTTGTTGGTTTTATCAATTCTGTCTTTAAGTGTAATTTTCGAGCGTTTGTGGTTCTGGTTACGAATTTTGACTCAGGAAAAGCAAATAGTCGATCGCATCTTGGATGCTGCCCAAGATAATTGGGAAGTAGCTGCGGATATTGCCAGAAAAGCAAGGCATCAGCCTGTCGGACGTTTTCTCTACGCCCCCTTGCGTTTTCCAAAAACTGATGCAGAAACCTTTCGACTAGCACTGGAGGCTACAGCAGAAGATGAATTGGCTGGTATGCGACGGGGCGAAAAACTTTTAGAAGCCGTGATTGCCCTCGCGCCGCTACTGGGGTTGTTAGGTACCGTTTTGGGACTAATCCAGTCTCTGCGCTCAATTCGGATTGGTGATTTGGGAACTGAATCTACCGCCGGAGTGACTACTGGTATTGGTGAATCCTTAATTAGTACGGCAGCAGGGTTAATAGTTGCCATCATTAGTTTAGTGTTTTACCGCCTATTTCAAAGTTTTGTAGTCAACCAAGTCAAAGTTTTTCGGAAGGCAGGGAATGAGATGGAATTGCTCTATCGCCAGTCCCCACCGGACTTTAGCAATCGAACATCAGCAATTGTGCCAGAAAATGCCACCCCATCCCCATCCCGTAAGCAAGGGAAAAATAGGTTTTCTGAACCTCCTGAACCCCCGATCGCACCTAATTAATAGTCCAGATATTGAACCCCAAAAGCAGACATTAGAGTGAAACGATGAAAGTTAATCTACATACTCCAATTGAAGAAGTCCAAGTTCAAATTATTCCTTTAATTGATGTAATTTTTTGTATTCTGACGTTTTTTTTGTTAGCAGCTTTGCAATTTACGCGCCAACAAGCAATAAATGTTGACTTACCCAAAGCCAGCACCAGTTCCACATCGGGGATCACCTCACAGAGTGGAAGTCTGATTGTAACTATCGATGCCGTTGGCAATACTTACATAGAAAAACAGCCTGTACAACGGGAGGATTTGAGACAAAGATTAAAAGAGTATCTTCAACAAAATCCCAGTGCTATTGTGGTACTAAATGCTTCGCGGACAGCAACTTATAACGATGTTATTGAAACATTGGATTTGCTACGGCAAGTAGGAGGCGATCGCGTGTCGTTGGGAATTATCCCGGGGCAGTCTCAACCACCCACAAACTCACTTAACCAACCTCCTATCCCCTCTTTTCCAATCAATCCTGGTGCTGCCCCAATACCCACCACTGTACCAATTCCAGGCAGCAATCCCGAAGGGAATATTACTCCTAAATTTCCCTTATTAGCACCCAATCAAGTGCCCTTACCTACGGTACAACCTCCAACTGGGCAAGGCATCAGTCCTATCAATCCTGGTATTTCCAACCCACCAGCATCCCAAGCGCCTGAAGCACTCAAACAAATCCAACCTACTCCTAAAAGATGACATAGGGGCATAGGGCATGGGGTAGTGGTTATTTCTCCCCCTGCCTCCCCTATTACCTCATCCGCCACTCCTACTAGCTACTTCTACTATCTTTCAAGCCTTTTCCAAAATCTAAAGATATCTAGAATAAATCTCGGCTAGAGAAAAATTTCCTGCTAATTTATAAATAATTGGTTGAGATTTAAAGATTTTTCCACCGCTAAACTGAGTAATTGATCACCAATTGCCATTCACGTTTCAGGGATTGTGGCATGAATATCGTGACGCTTTTGATTGTTTGGCTAGTAACAGCTATCAGCCTGTTGATAATTAGTAAATTACCTTTGGGAGTTGAAATTGACACTCCTGGTAAAGCCTTCTTTTCTGCCGCAGTGCTTGGTATCGTGACGGCAATAGTCAGACCGATTTTAAGCCTTGTTTTTGCAGTACCAAATCTACTAACCTTGGACTTATTATCCGGCATTTTCACATTTATGATTGCCGTGGTTTGTTTTAGTATTGCGGCTTGGTTAGTAGAAGGATTTCGCTTGCGTTACGGTATTTGGAGTGCTATTATTGCAATACTGTTCGGTTAAGGGGAGATAGGAGGTGAAGTCAAAGATGTTTTGTTCGCGTATGTATTACGAGAACAAGAAAAGCGAAAAAAGTTGCTTGTACCTTACTATTGGCACGCTCAAAAAACTTAATTGTTAATTGA